>NZ_JACSKL010000042.1:0-212 GCF_018617585.1 Exiguobacterium sp. s129 | reverse complement strand
GTCGTGAAGTAGCCGGCATCGAGCGCGACCGCCTCGAGCGGGAAGCGGAAACGTTCGAGGACATGGTCGAGCCGATCGAGGTAGACGGTGCTGTCCGACACGTTTCCGGGCGTGACGTGTACGTCGACGATGAAATTGTGCTTGGCGTCGACCGTCCGATGGGCCAGCCAGAAAAAGCCTTCCGGCTTCTGGTCGCGATACATGTAACCCGC
>NZ_JACSKL010000041.1:0-266 GCF_018617585.1 Exiguobacterium sp. s129 | reverse complement strand
GACGAGAACCAAGTCATCGTCGTGGAGACATTGAAATCGAGCAACATAATGAAGAACCGACGCTTAGCCAAATCGGTTGGCGATGTCAGTTGGTACGAGTTCGTCCGTCAACTCGAATACAAATCAAACTTCTACGGACGGACACTCATCAAGGCGGATCAATGGTTCGCATCCACTCAAATCTGTTCCACTTGCGGCGTAAAAGGCAAGAAGAAGGCGATGGATGTCCGTGAATGGACGTGTGCCTGTGGCGCGCATCATGACCG
>NZ_JACSKL010000040.1:0-352 GCF_018617585.1 Exiguobacterium sp. s129 | reverse complement strand
GGTCGTGGCGGAATCGGTAGACGCGCTAGGTTGAGGGCCTAGTGGTGGTTAACACCGTGGAGGTTCAAGTCCTCTCGACCGCACCATATTGCACCCTTAGCTCAGCTGGATAGAGCGTTAGACTACGAATCTAAAGGCCGGGAGTTCGAATCTCTCAGGGTGCACCATTATTACGGGAAGTAGCTCAGCTTGGTAGAGCACTTGGTTTGGGACCAAGGGGTCGCAGGTTCGAATCCTGTCTTCCCGACCATTTATTTTTTGGTCTTTGAAAACTGAACGATGAGGCAAAAATAAGTTTTACAATTTTTTGAATGAAGCGCAAGCTTCGTCAATTTAAGAGCTATATCAAATT
>NZ_JACSKL010000039.1:0-365 GCF_018617585.1 Exiguobacterium sp. s129 | reverse complement strand
TCCGTCGTCTGATAGGTGAGGCGCTGTCGCGCCGGACAGAGATAAGCATCCTCTTCCGGCAGGTACGTGTACCGGGTCTTGCGGAACATCCCTTTCTTCCCGCCGAAGCGCCTCCGGGCGATGACCCCGAAGATGCCCCGTTCGACGAGCGCCTTCGCGATCCCGGTCGTGAAGTAGCCGGCATCGAGCGCGACCGCCTCGAGCGGGAAACGGAAACGTTCGAGGACATGGTCGAGCCGATCCAGATAGACGGTGCTGTCCGACACGTTCCCGGGTGTGACGTGTACATCGACGATGAAATTGTGCTTGGCGTCGACCGTCCGATGGGCCAGCCAGAAAAAGCCTTCCGGCTTCTGGTCGCGATA
>NZ_JACSKL010000038.1:0-373 GCF_018617585.1 Exiguobacterium sp. s129 | reverse complement strand
ATCTAGCGTCTAAGACACACGGTCCATTGCGGACCATATGTGAAATTGGTTTTTGATGTCTTGATGAATCTTCAGTTTTCAAGGAACAAAAGTGGAGCCTAGCGGGATCGAACCGCTGACCTCCTGCGTGCAAGGCAGGCGCTCTCCCAGCTGAGCTAAGGCCCCGTATTGGAATTGTTCATAAAAATGGTGGGCCTAAGTGGACTCGAACCACCGACCTCACGCTTATCAGGCGTGCGCTCTAACCGGCTGAGCTATAGGCCCTCATAGAGAGGTTTTGGTCTCTCAAAACTGAACGATGGGCAATGCCACATGGGCATTTTCCTTAGAAAGGAGGTGATCCAGCCGCACCTTCCGATACGGCTACCTTGTT
>NZ_JACSKL010000037.1:0-425 GCF_018617585.1 Exiguobacterium sp. s129 | reverse complement strand
AAAGCCTTCCGGCTTCTGGTCGCGATACATGTAACCCGCATCCGGGTCGGTCCGGCTCACCTTGACGAGCCGGCGCTCCCTCTTCTGAGGTGCCGGTTTCAGTTCTTTTTTCCGCGTTCGGCCCGTTCCTCGTTCACGCGGGTGAGAAGCTCGTCCTCGATCGCACCGACGACCCGTTCGACCTCGACCTTGTCGAACTTCTTCTTGTTCGCGTTCGCCCGGATGTGCGTGGAGTCCGTGATCAGGATGCGCCCGGAGACGAGTTCGTGGGATTCCGCCTGTCGGACGATATCCTCGAAGATTTGTTGGAACACGTCGTTCCCTTGGAAGCGTCGGCGGTAGGCCTGGCTGATCGTCGAATGGTCGGGAACCTTCTCATCGATGCCGAGACCGAGGAACCAGCGATAGGCGAGGTTCGTCTGAAC
>NZ_JACSKL010000036.1:0-476 GCF_018617585.1 Exiguobacterium sp. s129 | reverse complement strand
TTCCTCTCGGAGACGGACACGGAAGTCATCGTCCAGCTCATGGAGAAGCACTTCGTCGAGCTCGGTGATGTCGAGGCGGCGTTCCGCAAGACGCTCTCGGACCTTCACGGTTCGTACGCGATCGCGATGATCGACTCAGAGGACAAAGAGCGCCTCTATATCGGGAAGAACAAGTCACCGCTTCTCGTCGGACTCGGTGACGGCACGTTCAACGTCGTCGCATCGGACGCGATGGCGATGCTCCAGGTGACAGACCAGTACCTCGAGCTCCATGACGGCGAGATCGTCATCCTCACGCGTGAGTCGGCGACGATCAAGACGCTCGACGGCGAAGTGCTCGAACGTGCACCGTACACGGCCGAGATCGACGCGTCAGACATCGAGAAGGGCACGTACGCGCACTACATGTTGAAGGAGATGGACGAGCAGCCGGCCGTCATCCGCAACATCATCCAGCACTACCAGAACGAGAACGG
>NZ_JACSKL010000035.1:0-529 GCF_018617585.1 Exiguobacterium sp. s129 | reverse complement strand
GTGACGTGTACATCGACGATGAAATTGTGCTTGGCGTCGACCGTCCGATGGGCCAGCCAGAAAAAGCCTTCCGGCTTCTGGTCGCGATACATGTAACCCGCATCCGGGTCGGTCCGGCTCACCTTGACGAGCCGGCGCTCCCTCTTCTGAGATGCCGGTTTCAGTTCTTTTTTCCTCGTTCGGCCCGTTCCTCGTTCACGCGGGTGAGGAGCTCGTCCTCGATGGCACCGACGACCCGTTCGACCTCGACCTTGTCGAATTTCTTCTTGTTCGCGTTCGCCCGGATGTGCGTGGAGTCCGTGATCAGGATGCGCCCGGAGACGAGCCCGTGGGATTCCGCCTGTCGGACGATATCCTCGAAGATTTGTTGGAACACGTCGTTCCCCTGGAAGCGTCGCCGGTAGGCCTGGCTGATCGTCGAATGGTCGGGAACCTTCTCATCGATGCCGAGACCGAGGAACCAGCGATAGGCGAGGTTCGTCTGAACCTCCCTCACGGTCTGGCGCACGGAACGGATGTTGAACAGGGG
>NZ_JACSKL010000034.1:0-768 GCF_018617585.1 Exiguobacterium sp. s129 | reverse complement strand
ATAGCTCTTAAATTGACGAAGCTTGCGCTTCATTCAAAAATTGTAAAACTTATTTTTGCCTCATCGTTCAGTTTTCAAAGTTCGTCTGTAAAAAATAAAATTGGTGGAGCCTAGCGGGATCGAACCGCTGACCTCCTGCGTGCAAGGCAGGCGCTCTCCCAGCTGAGCTAAGGCCCCATATAAAAGTGATGATGGTCGGGAAGACAGGATTCGAACCTGCGACCCCTTGGTCCCAAACCAAGTGCTCTACCAAGCTGAGCTACTTCCCGTAAAAATGGTGCACCCTGAGAGATTCGAACTCCCGGCCTTTAGATTCGTAGTCTAACGCTCTATCCAGCTGAGCTAAGGGTGCGAGACGAATAATCATCATGGGAAAATATTAATGGTACCGAGGGCCGGACTTGAACCGGCACGAGGAAACCCTCGCAGGATTTTAAGTCCTGTGCGTCTACCAATTCCGCCACCCCGGCAAGGTATAATTTCTAGCGGTAGACTTTTCAAAAAGATCAAATGGTGCCGGCGAAAGGATTCGAACCCTCGACCCTCTGATTACAAGTCAGATGCTCTACCAACTGAGCTACACCGGCAGGTGTAAATGGTGGAGGATGACGGGATCGAACCGCCGACCCCCTGCTTGTAAGGCAGGTGCTCTCCCAGCTGAGCTAATCCTCCAATATGTAGCCTGGCAACGTCCTATCCTCACAGGGGGAGATCCCCCAACTACTTTCGGCGCTGAGACGCTTAACTTCCGTGTTCGGCATGGGAACG
>NZ_JACSKL010000033.1:0-816 GCF_018617585.1 Exiguobacterium sp. s129 | reverse complement strand
CAGGCTGTTGACGAACCAAATCGCCACGTGCGATTTGGTTCGTCTTTTTTTATGTCCAACGAGCTCGAGGCGCTCTGCCCGACAAAAAATTGAAGAGATGCTATGTAGTCGGTCCTTTCTGGCCAACAGATTGGCCAGCTTTTTCATGTTTTGTGCGGTGGCTGCCACCAGATTGGCGCGTTGGACCTTCGCGGTCCCCCTGTAGAAGGTGAAACGGAGCCCATGGAGCTCTTTCCCGTCGGCGAACGAGCGCTCGACGGTCTGCGGCCGCAGTCGGTAGAGGGATTTCCCAGACGCGGACAGGCGGTTCTCGTTCACCTGCTCGCGGTAGTGCTCGTCGACGTGGCGGGTGATGTCCCGTCGGTGCGTCCGGCTGGACGTGCACTTCTCTAGGAGCGGGCAGTTCTGACAAATCGAAGGGTCGGAGACATAATGGTGATAGCCGTGACGGTCCGTCGTCTGATAGGTGAGGCGCTGTCGCGCCGGACAGAGATAAGCATCCTCTTCCGGCAGGTACGTGTACCGGGTCTTGCGGAACATTCCTTTCTTCCCGCCGAAACGCCGCCGAGCGATGACCCCGAAAACACCCCGTTCGACGAGCGCCTTCGCGATCCCGGTCGTGAAGTAGCCGGCATCGAGCGCGACCGCCTCGAGCGGGAAGCGGAAACGTTCGAGGACATGGTCGAGCCGATCGAGGTAGACGGTACTGTCCGACACATTTCCGGACGTGACGTGTACATCGACGATGAAATTGTGCTTGGCGTCGACCGTCCGATGGGCCAGCCAGAAAAAGCCTTCCGGCTTCTGGTCGCGATA
>NZ_JACSKL010000032.1:0-903 GCF_018617585.1 Exiguobacterium sp. s129 | reverse complement strand
CCGTTCCCATGCCGAACACGGAAGTTAAGCGTCTCAGCGCCGAAAGTAGTTGGGGGATCTCCCCCTGTGAGGATAGGACGTTGCCAGGCTTTATTTTTTTAAAAAAGTTATTGACTTTACATAAAATGACCTTTAAAATAGGTAAAGTCGATATGACTTAAAACGGTCCCGTGGTGTAGGGGTTAACATGTCTGCCTGTCACGCAGAAGATCGCGGGTTCGAATCCCGTCGGGACCGCCATTTTTAATTTAATATTTATGGCTTTGTAGCTCAGTTGGTAGAGCAAAGGACTGAAAATCCTTGTGTCGGCGGTTCGATTCCGTCCAAAGCCACCATATAACGCGCCGGTGTAGCTCAGTTGGTAGAGCATCTGACTTGTAATCAGAGGGTCGAGGGTTCGAATCCTTTCGCCGGCACCATTTTTTCATGGCGGTTGTGGCGAAGTGGTTAACGCACCGGATTGTGATTCCGGCATTCGAGGGTTCAATTCCCTTCAGCCGCCCCATTAAAATTTAATGAGCCATTAGCTCAGTTGGTAGAGCATCTGACTTTTAATCAGAGGGTCGCAGGTTCGAGCCCTGCATGGCTCACCATTTCTCATTAATTTTTATTACTAAATACGTAATTTCACATGCGGGTGTGGCGGAATTGGTAGACGCGCTAGACTTAGGATCTAGTGTCTTTGACGTGGGGGTTCGAGTCCCTTCACCCGCATCTCTAAAATACTTATGCGGAAGTAGTTCAGTGGTAGAATACGACCTTGCCAAGGTCGGGGTCGCGGGTTCGAATCCCGTCTTCCGCTCCATCTTAATACGCGGTCGTGGCGGAATCGGTAGACGCGCTAGGTTGAGGGCCTAGTGGTGGTTAACACCGTGGAGGTTCAAGTCCTCTCGACCGCACCAT
>NZ_JACSKL010000031.1:0-1056 GCF_018617585.1 Exiguobacterium sp. s129 | reverse complement strand
TTGGCTAAGCGTCGGTTCTTCATTATGTTGCTCGATTTCAATGTCTCCACGACGATGACTTGGTTCTCGTCAACGATCCGTCTCGACAGTTTGTGAAGGAAGTCCTTGCGTTGGTTGGCAATCTTTTCGTGTTTCTTGGCCAAAAGTAATTTGGCTTTTTCACGATTCTTGCTCCCGATCTTCTTTCGCGACAGCGCCCGTTGCGCCTTCTTGACCTTCGCCTCGGACTTACGAAGGAAACGTGGGTTTTCGATTTTCTCCGAGACCATCGCGTCGTTCGTCATGACGGCGAAATGTTCCAGACCGAGATCGATCCCGACCTTGTTCTCGGCTGGAATCCATGGTGCATCGTCCTGTTTGACGAGGATGGAGATGAAGAACTTGCCCGTCTTGGTTATCGAGACCGTCGCCGACCGGATGACGCCCTCGAACGGGCGATGTTGGGTGAACCGCACGAACCCGACCTTCGGCAGACGGACCTTGCCCGCCTCGATGCGGATCGTGCCGTGCTGGTTGTTCGTCGTGTAGGAGGCGCGCGACCGCCGTCTCGACTTGAAGGCCGGGAAGCCGGCCGTCCCGGCGAAGAACTTCGCGAACGCGGTGTCGAGGTTCAGCTTCGCGTTCGCGAGCGCCAGGCTGTCCGCCTCGGCGAGGAACGGGAACAGGGGCTTGTAGGAGGCAGGTGTCGCCGGTTTCCGTCTCGTTCCACTCCCTGTTTTCGCCTCCTCGCGGATGGCGATCCGGTCCTCGAGCAGCTTGTTGTAGATGAACCGGGCGCAGCCGATCGTCCGGACCAGGAAATCGGCCTGTGCCGGCGTCGGATGGAGCCTGTATGTGTAGCCTTTCAGCATGTCCGTCTCTCCTCCCCTCAGAAGATCGTGATGTGTCTTCTTCATCCGATACCCGTGGAGGGGAGGGAGAATCTGACGGAATCACGAACTTTTGTTCGTCATATCTGTCACAGGGAGAGAAGAGTTTTGGACCGGGCGATTCATCTCCCGCCTACGCTGGGCTACGCCCCGAGACGCTTAGAGGAGGGAGAATTCTCGCCTGATT
>NZ_JACSKL010000030.1:0-1442 GCF_018617585.1 Exiguobacterium sp. s129 | reverse complement strand
TGAACTGCCCCATAAAAGTTGGACACGAAAATCCAACTTTTATGGGGTGTTTTTTATGACCAAATATTCAAAGGCATTGAAAGTCCAGATTGTCGAACGCTATCTGACAAGTAAGGATGGCTACAAAACGTTGGGGAAAGAGTTCGGGGTGAGTCATCATCAGGTACGTATTTGGGTGCTTCTCTACGAACGGTGGGGCGAGACGATCTTCGATCCGTCCTATACAGTCCACTCACAGACGTTTAAACTGAGGGTACTAAAAGACATGGCGGAAAACGGGCTGTCTCTGGTTGATGCGGCCCTGAAGTACAGAATCTCCTCTACCGGGATGATCGCCAAATGGCGATCCGCGTATGAACGGGAGGGACCCGAGGGACTGGTCGCCAAGCCGAAAGGACGTGCCCCGATGCCGAGACGGAAGAAGCAGGAACCCAAAGAGATGACGGAGGTCGAGAAGCTCAAGGAACGGGTCGAGTTCCTCGAGATGGAGAACGCAGCGTTAAAAAAATTGAAAGCCTTGGTTCAAGAAGAGGAAGCGCGACGAACCGGATCAAGGCCCAAGTGATCGACGCGCTAAGGACCACCTATCCTGTGCCGGGGCTCCTCCAGGTGCTCGATATGGCTCGAAGCGTCTATTACTATTGGCGAACGCGCCTGACGGCCGATGACAAGTACGCGGACGTGAAGGAAGCGATCCGGACCCTCTTCCACGAACACGAGGGACGTTGTGGCTATCGGCGCATCCATGCGCTCCTCGAGCGCCAAGGCTTCAGGCACGACCCGAAGACCGTATTGCGTCTCATGGACGAGCTCGGTCTCAAGTGCCTCGTCCGCATGAAGAAATATCGGTCCTACAAAGGAGAGGTCGGAACGATCGCACCGAACCTCCTTGAACGAGATTTCCAGGCCACGGGCCTAAACCAGAAGTGGGTGACCGATGTCACCGAGTTCCATCTTTTCGGGGAGGTACTCTATCTCTCACCGATGATGGACCTGGCAAATCGGGAAATTATCGCCTATTCGATGTCCGATAAGCCCAGGTATCCCTTCATCAGCGAGATGTTGGACCAAGCCATCGCAAGACTCGACAGTGATAGGAGGCCAATCCTCCATTCTGACCAGGGCTGGCAATACCAATTCCGAGCGTTCACGACGAAGCTACGCGAACACGGCATTACCCAAAGTATGTCCCGAAAGGGCAACTGTCTCGACAACGCGGCCATCGAGAGCTTCTTCGCCGTGCTCAAGTCCGAGCTCCTTTACCTTAGAAAGTTTAAGGATATGCCTCATTTCAAACAGGAGCTCGAGCGCTACATCGAGTATTACAATCATCGTCGCATCAAGAAAAGACTAAAAAACCTGAGCCCGGTTGAATACCGGACGCAGGTTCTAAAAGTCGCTTAACAAAATTATTTAGTGTCTAACTTTTTTGGTTCAGTTCA
>NZ_JACSKL010000029.1:0-1604 GCF_018617585.1 Exiguobacterium sp. s129 | reverse complement strand
GGCATTCGATCGAACAAAAACTGAGTGCACTACGTATGATGGAAGAAGACACATATACCTGGAAGGAAATCATGGAGACTCATAAGGTTTCTAAGAATACCCTCCGGGTGTGGAAAGTAAAATTCGATACCGGTGGGATCGATGCCTTGAAGGAGTCGAAGACATGGAAACTGTACACCAAGGAACAGAAGCTCGCTGCCGTCCGTGACTATCTCGACGGGGCCACCGCGGTGGAAGTCCTCTCCAACCATCAAATCAGTAATTGGTCTGTTCTTCGGAGATGGATTAAGAAGTATACTAGTCATAGCGAGTTAACAGATTCGAGAAAAGGGATGGATCGAGCTATGGTAAAAGGAAGAAAGACCACTTTCGAGGAACGCATGGAAATCGTCAGGTATTGCCTGGACAATGGACGGAACTATCAAAGGACGGCCGAGGTATTCGCCGTGTCGTACCACCAGGTCTACGGCTGGACGAAAAAATATGACGCCGACGGCGTGCACGGGCTCGCGGACCGGCGTGGACGGACGAAGCAAGAAGAGGAACTGACCAACGAGGAGAAGCTCAAACGTCGCATCCAACAGATCGAGCGGGAGAACGAGCGCCTGCGGGCCGAGAACCTGTTCCTAAAAAAGTTAGAGGAGATCGAGAGGAGAGGTTGATCAGCCAGATCCGGCTACAATTGCGTTACATGGCGATCGAGGAAATGTCGACGACCGATACGTTCCCGGTCGTGCTCCTGTGTGAGATCGCGCAGGTTTCACGGGCCGCCTACTATAAATGGTTGAAGCGTACCGTCTCGGTACGCGAGGAGGAGAACCTGAGCCTACTGGAGGACATCCGCCTCCTCTACGACCAGGTGAACGGAACCTACGGCTATCGACGGATCACCATGACGGTCAACCGCAGACGACGCCAGCATGGCCTGCCGGCATACAACGAGAAGCGTATCTATCGTCTCATGCGTATCCATGAGATCCGTTCGGTCATCCGCCAGAAGCGAAAACGGTACAAAAAGTCATCCCCGAAGCATGTGGCCGAGAACCTGATGAACCGGGAATTCAGCGCGTCCCGACCGGACGAGAAGTGGTGCACCGACGTCACCGAGTTCAAATATGGCGCCGGAAGGAAGGCATATCTGAGCGCAATCATCGACTTATATGACGGCTCGATTGTCGCCTATCGTATCGGGAGATCCAACAACAACGGACTCGTCTTCCAGACGATGATGCCAGCGATCGCGGGGCTCCGCACAGGAGCGGGACCGATGATCCATAGCGACCGAGGGTATCAATACACATCGAGAGGGTTCAAACGCATGGTAGAAGACGCAGGACTGACCCACAGCATGTCCCGGGTCGGACGTTGTCTCGACAACGCCCCGATCGAGGGTTTTTGGGGTACCCTAAAAGTCGAGATGTACTACCTGCGTGAGTTTCAGGCCTATAGCGAACTCACGTCGGCCATTGAGGCCTACATATCGTTCTCCAACCACGATCGTTTCCAGAAACGGCTAAACGGCTTGAGCCCTGTCGAATACAGGTCTCAAGCCGCCTAATTTGGTTTTCATTATTTGCCCTGTCTACTTGACGGGGAGCAGTTCA
>NZ_JACSKL010000028.1:0-3855 GCF_018617585.1 Exiguobacterium sp. s129 | reverse complement strand
CTGGACTTTCAATGCCTTTGAATATTTGGTCATAAAAAACACCCCATAAAAGTTGGATTTTCGTGTCCAACTTTTATGGGGCAGTTCAACGAGCTCTGCTTCTTTCGTTATAAAATCGGGCTGAGGAGTCGTGAGACACCCTCCCGAGCACGTACTGTCCATTTCCGCTTTTCATAGTCTTCCATCGTATACGTCCGACTGACCGCCGTGTCTGTCTCAAACAGGGAAACGAGTTCGAGAGCGACGCGTTCGTCGTAAATGACTGCGTTCACTTCAAAGTTGAGACGGAAGCTTCGGGCATCCAAATTCGTGGTTCCGACCGTCGCAATCTCATCATCGACGACAAGCGTCTTCGCGTGGAGGAAACCTTCATCATACAGATAGACGTTTGCCCCATAATCGAGCAACTCTCCAAGGAAGGAGAGCGATGCCCACATGACGAACGGGTGGTCCGGTTTTCCTGGAATCATGATGTCCATCTGAACGCCGGAGTTGAGTGCCATTTTACATGCATCCATAAAACTCGTGTCGGGTATGAAATAAGGGGTTTGGATGACGACCCGTCTTTTCGCCGACATGATCATTTTAATCATCATATTTTTTAAATGTTCGGTATCCGAGTTCGGACCGCTCGTGACGATTTGCATCGGCGAATTGTCTTTAATCTCATGTCTCGCAAAGCAGAACGTATTCTCCGGGTCATGCTTGCGGTGACCTGAGTAATTCCAGTCTAGGATGAAGCGGTGTTGGAGATTGTAGACGACGTCTCCTTCGACACGTAAATGGGTATCGCGCCAATAACCGAACTTCTCAACAAGTCCGAGGTATTCGGTCCCGACATTAAATCCACCGACATATCCGATTTTCCCATCGATGATGACGACTTTTCGGTGATTGCGGTTGTTCAACTTAAAATTGATCATCCCAAGTGTTGGTGGGAAGAAGACACGTACTTCCCCATCGTTCGCAATTAATTCTTTGAAGTCTGAGTTCCGAAGACTACGAGAACCGACCGCGTCGTAAAGAAGCCGTACTTTGACACCCGCTTTCGCTCGTTCAATCAATTCCTTTAAAAGAGCTTGTCCGAGAGCATCACGCTGGATGATATAGTACTGAATATTGATTTCGGTTTCAGCGGAGCGAATATCATCCATCAACGCTTTAAACTTTTGTTCGCCGTCATGTAAGATGAGGGAACGGTTATGTACACTAATCAAAGATTTTGAAGAGCGCAAATTCATTTGAAGCAGTTGGTCATACTTTTCGAACAGTGGCTGCGCAAGTTGCGTCTGACGTGTGTGAATCTGTTCGAGCTGTGCTTCCACTTGTAGCGAATGAAAAGAGCGTTCTTCCACACTCAAATTGTAGAAGTTATCCTTTTTGAGTTGTCGTCCGAGGAACAGGTAAATGATAAAACCGAGCACCGGCAAGAAAAATAGGACAAGCAACCAGGCCCAGGTCGCGCCAACGTCACGTCTTTCGGCAAAAATGACGGCAAGTGCGAACAATAAGTTTAACCCGAGGACGATATATAGCCCCCAACTGAAAATAATGGACCAATCCAACAACATACACCCCTTAAAAATCGATTTGTAGCTTAATCATACATCAAATGCGGGAATAGGTTGCTATCAAATGAAATGGGGGGAGAAGACAATGAACATGGAAGTCGTATGGAAGCAAGGCATGGCGTTTGAAACGCATACGCCATCGGGGCACACGGTGACACTTGATGCGTCCGAGGACGTGGGCGGTCTCGACACGGGACCTCGTCCGACGGAGATGTTGATTCACGCCACCGCGTCTTGCACGGGGATCGATATCGTCTCCATTCTGCATAAGATGCGTCAACCGTTAGAATCGTTCGAAATGAAGATTGATGGGGTTCGGGCAATCGATCATCCGAAACGCTTTACAGCCATTCACATCTTGTATATTCTGAAAGGCGACATGTCAGAAGAGCGAGTGCGACGTGCGATTGAACTATCTGTTGAACGCTATTGTTCTGTTTCACATAGTCTCAACGCGACTTTATCCTACAGCTATCAATTAAACGATGGCGAGGTCACACCGTTCGAACTTCAACAGTGAGCAAGATGGTTGAAAGGCAATGTGTTCTCCGTTATATTTGTATTTCAAATACTGTATAACTAAAGGAGGACGTTATGATTCGACTCGCGACGAAGCGCGATGCCAACAACATCGCGAACCTAATCGAACAACGAGCCGTAGCGCTAAATGAACAAGGAAGCGACCAATGGACCGAATATTTGGAACAGGACCTCGTAGAGCGTGTGCGCACTGACATTGCAGAAGGAAGTGTATATGTCTTTGAAGATGACCAACAAATTTTAGCTTCAATCGCTTTGTTGCCCCCGGATGACTGGGATGACAACTTATGGGATGACAGTGAGCGTGGACAATATATCCATCGAATCGTCGTCAGCGAAAAGCTGAAAGGTCGTGGCGTCGGTCAGCAGCTCATGGAGCACGTGCTAGAGGAAGCCGATGAAGATGAACCAATCCGTCTAGATTGTGTCGCTGACAATGAATTTCTAAATAGTTATTATCCACGTTTTGGTTTCGTTTTTGTCGATTCACGAAACGGGTACAATACGTTCGAATACAGATTAGATGAGAGCATGAGTGCATAAGGGTCTTTGGACCCTTTTTTTGATACAATGATAAAAGCGAAAAGGAGGAGTTTTCATGATTAAAACCATTTTGGTAGGGTTCGGCTTTTCAGCGAACACATTCCATTTGCCGTTTTTAAAGGCAATTGACACTTTTGAAGTGAGCGGGGTCGTGTCATCCCGTCCGGATGAAGTAAAGGCTGAATTACCAGATGCCAAGGTGTATGCGACATTAGACGAGGCGCTTCAAACAGATGCTTCTTTGTATGTCATCACGACACCATCGCATTTACATAAAGAGATGATTGTTGCCTGCCTCAAAGCTGGGAAAGATGTGTTGGTTGAAAAACCAGCCTTCCTGACAATTGAGGAAGGATTTGAGTTGATGGAACTTGAAGCGACGTCGGAAGGCATCGTCAATGTCTATCAAAACCGTCGTTATGACGGTGATTTCCTAACGATTCGGTCATTGCTCGACTCAAATGTGTTAGGGGAGTGGAAAGTGATTGAATCCCGATTTGATCGTTTCCGACCGAATGTACGGGATCGTTGGCGTGAAAATGCAGGCCCGGGATCAGGGATTTTGTTTGACTTAGGAAGTCATCTCATCGATCAGACCCTCGCCCTGTTCGGGAAACCTGACAAGGTTCAAGCGGATGTGATGATTCAACGAGAGGGTGGACAGTCTGACGACGGATTCTATGTGACATTCTATTATGGAGAGAAGCGAGTGTATCTTCGCTCGAATCCATTCATCGCTGGCGAAACTCCGCGGTTCGAAGTCCATGGAACGAAAGGTAGCTTCGTGAAGTTCGGACTCGACCCTCAGGAAGAGGCACTGAAGCAAGGACAGTTTACGAGTGACGTGTTAGAGACTGGGATCTTGTCGACGGATGAGGTCGAAACGATTCAAGTCGAGAAAGGTGACTATTTGATGTATTATCATCAGTTAGCCGAAAGCTATCAGACACGACAACCTGTCGTTTCATTAAAGGATGCGACACTCACGACGCAAATGATCGAACTCGCTCGACAATCGTCTGAGACGGGGCAAGTGATGTCAGTAGATTGATTTCCATAAGATTTCTATAAGAACGAATTCGCCTGAGTGCGAGTTTGTTCTTTTTTAACTAAATCAGGCGAGAATTCTCCCTCCTCTAAGCGTCTCGGGGCGTAGCCCAGCGTAGGCGGGAGATGAATCGCCCGGTCCAAAACTCTTCTC
>NZ_JACSKL010000027.1:0-2952 GCF_018617585.1 Exiguobacterium sp. s129 | reverse complement strand
TTGTTCCTTGAAAACTGAAGATTCATCAAGACATCAAAAACCAATTTCACATATGGTCCGCAATGGACCGTGTGTCTTAGACGCTAGATCAAGGTAGAAAGGGCGTACGGTGGATGCCTTGGCACTAGGAGCCGATGAAGGACGCGACGAACAGCGAAATGCTCTGGGGAGTGGTAAGTACACATCGATCCAGAGATCTCCGAATGGGGGAACCCACCGCCGGGAGACTGGCGGGACACCCACGTGAATACATAGCGTGGCGTGAGGCATACCCGGGGAACTGAAACATCTAAGTACCCGGAGGAAGAGAAAGAAAATTCGATTCCCTGAGTAGCGGCGAGCGAAACGGGAACAGCCCAAACCAGGAAGCATGCTTCCTGGGGTTGTAGGACACTCTACACGGAGTTACAAAGGGATAGGGTAGGTGAACGACCTGGAAAGGTCGGCCAGAGAAGGTGACGGCCCTGTAGCCGAAACCCCATCCCCTCCAGAGTGGATCCTGAGTACGGCGGGACACGTGAAACCCCGTCGGAATCCGGGAGGACCATCTCCCAAGGCTAAATACTTCCTAGTGACCGATAGTGAACCAGTACCGTGAGGGAAAGGTGAAAAGCACCCCGGAAGGGGAGTGAAACAGATCCTGAAACCGTATGCCTACAAGTAGTCAGAGCCCGTTCACGGGTGATGGCGTGCCTTTTGTAGAATGAACCGGCGAGTTACGATGGCGGGCGAGGTTAAGCCGATGAGGCGGAGCCGCAGCGAAAGCGAGTCTGAACAGGGCGCATCAGTCCGTCGTCGTAGACCCGAAACCAGGTGATCTACCCATGTCCAGGATGAAGGTCAGGTAACACTGACTGGAGGTCCGAACCCACGCACGTTGAAAAGTGCGGGGATGAGGTGTGGGTAGCGGTGAAATGCCAATCGAACCTGGAGATAGCTGGTTCTCTCCGAAATAGCTTTAGGGCTAGCCTCGAGGTGAAGAGTTCTGGAGGTAGAGCACTGATTGGACTAGGGGCCCCCACAGGGTTACCGAATTCAGTCAAACTCCGAATGCCAGCAACTTGTACTCGGGAGTCAGACTGCGAGTGATAAGATCCGTAGTCGAGAGGGAAACAGCCCAGACCATCAGCTAAGGTCCCCAAGTGTATGTTAAGTGGAAAAGGATGTGGCGCTGCACAGACAACTAGGATGTTGGCTTAGAAGCAGCCACCATTCAAAGAGTGCGTAATAGCTCACTAGTCGAGTGGCGCCGCGCCGAAAATGTAACGGGGCTAAACATACCACCGAAGCTATGGATCCCGTAAGGGATGGTAGGAGAGCGTTCCAAGCAGCAGTGAAGCGGTATCGTGAGGAGCCGTGGAGCGCTTGGAAGTGAGAATGCCGGTGTGAGTAGCGAAAAGAGGGGTGAGAATCCCCTCCGTCGAAAGCCTAAGGTTTCCTGAGGAAGGCTCGTCCGCTCAGGGTTAGTCTGGACCTAAGCCGAGGCCGAAAGGCGTAGGCGATGGACAACAGGTCGATATTCCTGTACCGCCGTACCACCGTTTGAACGATGGGGGGACGCAGAAGGATAAGGTGACCGTGCGACTGGAAGTGCACGGACAAGCAGCGAGGCCGTCGGGTTGGCAAATCCGCCCGGCACAAGGTTGAGCTGTGACGTGGAGCCCGTAGGGCGAAGCACCGGATTTCACGCTGCCAAGAAAAGCCTCTAGTGAGGAGGTCGGCGCCAGTACCGCAAACCGACACAGGTAGGCGAGATGAGAATTCTAAGACGCGCGGGATAACTCTCGTTAAGGAACTCGGCAAAATGGTCCCGTAACTTCGGGAGAAGGGACGCTTATGGCAACATAAGCCGCAGTGAATAGGCCCAAACGACTGTTTAGCAAAAACACAGGTCTCTGCTAAATCGCAAGATGAAGTATAGGGGCTGACGCCTGCCCGGTGCTGGAAGGTTAAGGGGATGTGTCATCGCAAGAGAAGCACTGAACCGAAGCCCCAGTAAACGGCGGCCGTAACTATAACGGTCCTAAGGTAGCGAAATTCCTTGTCGGGTAAGTTCCGACCCGCACGAAAGGCGTAACGATTTGGGCACTGTCTCAACGAGAGACCCGGTGAAATCATAGTACCTGTGAAGATGCAGGTTACCCGCGACAGGACGGAAAGACCCCATGGAGCTTTACTACAGCCTGATATTGAGGCTTTGTACGCGATGTACAGGATAGGTGGGAGTTTGTGAAGCCGGAGCGCCAGCTTCGGTGGAGACACCCTTGGGATACCACCCTTTGCGTATAGAGTCTCTAACTCGCAGCCGTGATCCGGCTGGAGGACCGTGTCAGGCGGGTAGTTTGACTGGGGCGGTCGCCTCCTAAACAGTAACGGAGGCGCCCAAAGGTTCCCTCAGAATGGTTGGAAATCATTCGAAGAGTGCAAAGGCAGAAGGGAGCTTGACTGCGAGACCTACAAGTCGAGCAGGGACGAAAGTCGGGCTTAGTGATCCGGTGGTTCCGCATGGAAGGGCCATCGCTCAACGGATAAAAGCTACCCTGGGGATAACAGGCTGATCTCCCCCAAGAGTCCACATCGACGGGGAGGTTTGGCACCTCGATGTCGGCTCATCGCATCCTGGGGCTGGAGTAGGTCCCAAGGGTTGGGCTGTTCGCCCATTAAAGCGGTACGCGAGCTGGGTTCAGAACGTCGTGAGACAGTTCGGTCCCTATCCGTCGTGGGCGCAGGAAATTTGAGGAGAGCTGTCCTTAGTACGAGAGGACCGGGATGGACGCACCGCTGGTGTACCAGTTGTTCCGCCAGGAGCATCGCTGGGTAGCTACGTGCGGACGGGATAAGTGCTGAAAGCATCTAAGCATGAAGCCCCCTCCGAGATGAGATTTCCCTTTGAGCAATCAAGAAAGACCCCTCAGAGACGATGAGGTAGATAGGTCATGGGTGGAAGCGTGG
>NZ_JACSKL010000026.1:0-4983 GCF_018617585.1 Exiguobacterium sp. s129 | reverse complement strand
TATAGCTCTTAAATTGACGAAGCTTGCGCTTCATTCAAAAATTGTAAAACTTATTTTTGCCTCATCGTTCAGTTTTCAAAGTTCGTCTGTCGCTCTTGGCGACTTCATTAATCTATCACGTTTCAATTGTTTTCGTCAACAACTTTTTTCACAAATTGTTTTTCTGAAATAATCTTTTGCCGTGACAACGTTTATAACTATAATCTCTATTTACCACTTCGTCAATACAAAAAACAATAAAATTTAAAAAAAGATTTACTCTTCGCTGATAAGACGAAAAGTAAACCTTGATTACCTGTTTCATTTAAGACGAACGTAACCCGTCTTTTCGACCAACACCTGGCCATCCTCGCTACCTAACCATTTTAGAAAAGCATCATATTGCTCTGCTTTTTCTTCCGTAGTAACTGCGTAGAATTCAGAGGTCAGCGGATAGGATCCGTCTTGAATCGTTTTAACGGTCGATTCGACCCCATCTATACGAAGTAACTTGACTTTATGATCATTGACCATTTCTGTCGCATAGTATCGGAATGAGAATCCGATCGCATTTTTATGATTTCGATACGATGAGGCTTGTTGAATGATTCCACCCATTCCTTGAGGTACATCTTCAACCGGTGCCTCCATCAACTTTCGTTCACCCATCATCTTTTGCAATGCCGTTTGACTACCGCTATCTTCAGGTCGTTGAAAAGCACGAATGGTTTCGGAGTTGCCACCGACCTCTTTCCAATTTCGGATGTCCCCCGCATAAATTCCACGGACTTGTTCCATTGTCAATGACTCTACCGGATTATCTTCATGAACAAAGAATACAAATGCTTCTCTACCAACAGGTGTCATATGTAGAGATACGTCTTTTTGCTTCGCAACTTGCAACTGACGATCCGACGGACCCGCGACAAAAATCAAGTCCGTTTGATCGTTCATCAATCGACTGTATGCTTCTGGCGTTGTTGTCGAGACGACTTTACTCACTTGATCATTATACGGGTCATACGTTCCGGAGTTTGGATACACCGCTTCGACGAATGAAGCATACATCGGATAAAGAGCTGTCGCACCATCCAACCGTGGCACGCCGTTTACGAATGAAACGGATGTTGGATGATTCAATTTCGCCAATCGATCTGAGTTCGTAAATGGCTGATAATCGATTAACTCTACACCACGCTCTTCAATTTTCAAATGGTCTTGATACATGTAGTACCCTTTGACAGAAGCGAATACAAGAACACCTGATAAAACTCCCCAACCGAGGACCCGTTTCACTTTCCGATTTGAGAGAGGCGAAAAATCATAAAGACCCATACATACAATCAACAGAGCCGCCATATACCAAATCGTCCAAAGAATGGGGCGTCCTTGTATAATCGGGTCTCCCATCGTAAAGAGAGCGACAACGACGGAAATCACAAACGTGACAAATAAAATGAAAATCGTTCCGATGCTAAACTTCAAAAATTTCATGCGACGTATCGTCTCCTCATCATGCTTACATACGGGGAATTAGGCAATCTCATAAAGTACTGCTTCTACTCCAACTCCCTTTGTTGGTCTCGTGACCGTACGAACATATCCTTTTCTCACTAAAAATCCGATGATACTTCCGAGGTCGACACGAAGCTCATTTAAGTTTGGATGATCCATCAATTCGGAGAACGTCCAAGCCCCATCTTTCTCTTGCATCGTCTGAAGTAACAACAGTGTGCCGGGCAACACTTTTGATTGAATCAAATGTTCCATTCCAATCACGACAAGATGGATTCGTTGTTCAAGTGTCTCTTGTCCCCCGACAAGTTCTTCGTGTAGCTTATAAATTTCAAGATCGATTGCTCGGACTTGTTCCCATAAAACAATTTCAGGATGAATTCCAGCCTCTAAAATCGAAAGTCGCGCCAAGTGTGTGAGCGCATGGTGAATCTGGGTAAAGGCGTCTTGGAATTCGCCTTCTAAAAATAAATAGCGACCATCTTCAAAACGACGCAATAGTTTCGCAAACGAAAGCGATAGTTGAAGACGTTGTTCCCTATTCGTCAAATTACGATTTCGTTGTCGCAACTCTAAGATGTATTCATTCCGTTCAAATAGAACAATTCCGTCTTCAATCCAATGAATCGCGCGTCGGTTTTCATTTAAGACGATCCATCTGTCCATCATCGAGTCACTCACGACATGTAAGACAATTCTTTCTTGACCGACCTGATAATGTTTCACCGTCCAAAATGGATCCGGTCTCGCTTCAATGACAATGAGCAGACGGTCGGATTGATCCGTCAACGGATCACGTGCTCGTTTTTTCTTCACTTCAATAATTCCAAGAGTTGTTTTTAATGCAGCATATTCTGAATAAATAGTGCGAGTCGCATATTCCATCGTCATCTGGACCCCTTCTCTCCCAATCGTAAGTTGACTATATATGACGATTGTCATTTTCGATACGAACAAGATTCGCCCTCTTTTCAAAAAACTCCTGCCGAAAAAGTGCAGGAACTTCTCACTCGTTTGAAGATGAGCTATGATAGAGACAGACTATTGGAGGGATTCACTTATGAAAAAACGGGGGAACAAAATCAACCGTGCACGCAATATAGCATTACTCCTGATTTTCGGCGGAATCGGCGTCATGTATCTCGGACTTCTCGCTAAATCCATCACTTGGCTCATGATTATTTTTATGCTGCTTGGATTTATCATGGTGCTCGCAAGCTCTGCCCTTTACTTCATCGTCGGGATGGCCTCGACAAAAGCAATCATCGTCACGTGTCCGAATTGCGAAAAAGAGACGAAAATGCTTGGGCGCGTCGACTTATGTATGCATTGTGACGAACCGCTCACAATTGACCGCTCACTTGAAGGTAAAGAGTTTGATGAAAAATATAACAAGCGTCAGTCAGAACAAACTGACTGACAACAAAAAACCACATCCGAATGCTCGGATGTGGTTTTTAATGTGTTTGTGATTGCTCAGATTGGCAAGACGGACACGTTCCGTACACTTCAAGACGGTGACGATCGACTTTGAACCCAGTCAATTGAGATGCAACCGATTCGATTTCATCTAATACCGGATAATTAAAGTCGACGACTTTCCCACACGTGTCACAGATGATGTGATAGTGTTTCGACGTCACAAAATCAAAGCGACTTGAGGCGTCCCCATAGTTCATCTCTTGAACGAGACCCACTTCTTTAAAGACACGCAAGTTGTTATATACAGTGGCCACACTCATGTTTGGAAACCGTGCGGCAAGTGCCTTATAAATGTCATCCGCTGTCGGGTGACTGTGCTCCGTGACGAGGTACTCCAAAATGGCCTGGCGCTGAGGCGTCATTCTGACTCCATGTTCCCGGAGCGACTGAACAGCATGGTCAAGCATTTCGCTTCCCACGTCAATCCCTCATTTCTTCTATAAAATTCATGCGAAATAGTTTTGAAAATTAACTTATTTCTTACATAGTAATCTTTATAAATAGTGTACTGATTTCTCAACTACTCGTCAAACACTGAGCTTATGCGGTTGACGGCTATGATACAATAAGTGCGAATTTGAATAAGGAGGCAATACATATGACTACTTCATCAAATCGTCAGTCATCCGATGCATTATACCAAGATGCACTCACTCACATCGTCGGAGGTGTCAACAGTCCATCCCGCTCATTTAAAGCGGTCGGTGGCGGCGCCCCTGTTTATATGGAACGCGGCGAAGGTGCCTATTTTTATGATGTAGACGGCAACCGTTACATCGATTATTTGGCGGCATACGGTCCAATCATTACGGGTCATGCCCACCCACACATTCATGAAGCGCTTATGAACGCTTCTTCAAAAGGTTTATTATACGGAACACCTCACCGTCTTGAAGTCGAGTTTGCCAAGAAACTAAAACAAGCCATTCCTTCTATGGATAAGGTACGATTCACCAACTCTGGAACAGAAGCCGTGATGACGACAGTTCGAGTCGCCCGTGCTTATACCGGTCGTGAACTCGTTGTGAAATTCAGCGGTTGCTACCACGGACATTCGGATCTCATGCTGATTGCAGCAGGTAGTGGTCCAGCAACACTCGGTTCTCCAGACTCAGCAGGTGTGACAAAAGCCACAGCTAAAGAAGTCATCACCGTCCCATTCAACGACATCGAAGCGTATCGCGAGATGATGAAGGAATGGGGAGACCAGGTCGCATGTGTTCTCGTCGAGCCGATTGTCGGGAACTTCGGAATCGTAGAACCGAAGCCAGGTTTCCTCCAGGCTGTTAATGACATCACGCACGAACATGGCGCTCTCGTCATCTATGATGAAGTCATCACAGCATTCCGCTTCACATATGGAAGTGCCCAACAAGTATACGGAATCGAACCGGATATGACGGCACTTGGGAAGATTATTGGTGGTGGTCTACCAATTGGCGCTTATGGCGGAAAAGCCGAAATCATGGAGACGGTCGCACCACTCGGACCTGCGTATCAAGCCGGCACAATGGCAGGAAACCCGGCCTCGATGGCGACAGGAATCGCGTGTCTCGAAGTACTTGAACAACCTGGCGTTTATGAAAAGTTAGACAAGCTCGGTGCACGACTTGAGGCAGGGATCCGTGAAGCGGCAGAGAAACATGACGTGACCATCACGCTCAACCGTTTGAAGGGAGCGCTCACGGTATACTTCACGGATGAAATCGTCACTGATTATGAGGGTGCTGAAAAATCGGACGGTGAGAAGTTCGGACGCTTCTTCAAGTTGATGCTTGAAAACGGCGTGAACTTGGCCCCATCGAAATATGAGGCATGGTTCCTCACAACAGAACATACGGAACAAGATATCGACGAGACAATCGAAGCGGTCAACCGCTCGTTTGCACAGTTGTGAGAAAGAGATGCGTAAGCATCTCCAGGCTGTTGACGAACCAAATCGCCACGTGCGATTTGGTTCGTCTTTTTTTATGTCCAACGAGCTCGAGGCGCTCTGCCCGACAAAAA
>NZ_JACSKL010000025.1:0-7845 GCF_018617585.1 Exiguobacterium sp. s129 | reverse complement strand
TTGCGGAACGCCGCCTCGACATCACCGAGCTCGACGAAGTGCTTCTCCATGAGCTGGACGATGACTTCCGTGTCCGTCTCCGAGAGGAACGGGACATCAAGCGTCTTCTTGATGATTTCGTCGTTCTCGATCACGCCGTTGTGCACGAGCGTAAAGCGTCCTGTCGTACTTTGGTGCGGGTGGGCGTTCGGTACGCTCGGTACCCCGTGTGTCGCCCAACGTGTGTGGCCGATTCCAATCGTGCCGTCTACTTCTGCTGGGATGATTTCGCGTAGCGCAGCGATGCGACCGACTTCTTTGTGAACGTTGACATTTTCATGCATCAACGCAAGACCTGCCGAGTCATAACCACGGTACTCGAGTTTTTCAAGACCTTTGAGAAGGACTTCCTTCGCTCCGGTATTCCCAATCATTCCTACAATTCCACACATAAACAAATCTCCTCTATTCTTCGATTTCTCGAAAAAGGAAACGGGCTTTTTCTAAGAGCTGTCAACACACACTTCTTTGTCCGTCCGGTCACCCGGGCGTTTTAAAAGCGTGCTTTTCGTCGTGACAGGCGACGAGGAGGCATCCGCCGAAAACTCGATAACCTCCAACCTCGTCAACTCCGCAGAGTTCTGGCGCTTGTTCGTACTCTTGTGTCCTTCCGTTTCCAAGGTCACGCTCTTAATAGTACAAATCACACCCCCATTCGTCAAGAAGAACCATTGTTTTCTCGATGACAAAACGGAAACAAAAAGGGAATCCAACGTTGGATTCCCTTGTGTTATTCCCGGTTTCTGAAAAATTATCCTTCTACGCCGTAATCTTCACGCACGACTTGTGCGATTTTTTCAACGTAGAGATCGCACTCTTCCGCTGTCGGCGCTTCTGCCATGACACGGACGAGTGGCTCTGTTCCAGATGCACGGACGAGAATCCGACCGTTCCCAGCCATTTCCGCTTCCGCTTCTTGAATCGTCGCGAGCACACGCTCTCCATTCATTGCATCATTCTTATTCGTCACACGAATGTTGACGAGCTTTTGCGGATAAACCGGCATCTCAGCTGCCAATTCAGAAAGTTTACGACCTGTCGACTTGACGATTTCCGCCAATTGGACGCCTGATAACATCCCATCACCCGTTGTCGAGTGATCGAGGAAAATCAAGTGACCCGACTGTTCGCCACCGAGTGTGTATTGATGTTTCTTCATTTCTTCTACAACGTAACGGTCTCCAACTGCTGTTTGAAGCGCCGTCATGCCCGCTTCTTCTACAGCTTTATGGAAGCCAAGGTTACTCATGACCGTCGCGACAATTGTGTTGTCTTTCAAACGACCTTTTTCACTCAAGTATTTCCCGCAGATGTACATGATTTTGTCTCCATCCACGATATCACCGTTCTCATCAATCGCAATCAAACGGTCTCCATCACCATCAAAGGCAAGACCCATATCCGCTCCTTTTTCACGAACGAACTCAGCCAAGTGCTCAGGGTGTGTCGAGCCGACACCTTCGTTGATGTTCAACCCGTTCGGCGAGTTTCCGATTGTCGACACGTTCGCCTCAAGGTCAGCGAAGAGACGCGCTGCAAGACCACTTGTTGCACCATGCGCACAGTCAAGCGCGATGTGAAGGCCATCAAAGTCCTCTTCTACAGTCTGTTTCAACATTTGAAGATACTTTTGTGCACCTTCATAATAATCTGAAACGAAACCGAGGTCTTTTCCAGTCGGACGTGGGAGTGTATCTTCTGCAGCGTCCAAAATGTCTTCGATTTCTTGCTCGGTTGCGTCATCTAATTTGAAACCATCGCTACCGAAGAATTTGATGCCGTTGTCTGCCACGGGGTTATGCGATGCCGAGATCATGACTCCCGCTGTCGCATCTAATGACTTCGTCAAGTAAGCGACCCCAGGTGTCGAAATGACACCGAGACGCATGACTTCTGCACCGATCGAAAGAAGACCCGCAATCAATGCCCCCTCTAACATATGTCCTGAGATTCGTGTGTCACGACCAATCAAGACTTTTGGCTGTTCGCCTTCTGGCAAATGTTTCGAGAGCACGTAGCCACCCGCACGACCTAAACGATATGCTAATTCCGCAGTCAACTCAGAGTTCGCAACACCGCGAACTCCATCTGTTCCAAAATATTTACCCATAAGATTAAATCCTCACTTTTGTATGATTGAACATCTTTATTGAATGGAAGATGTTTCTGTTTCTTCATCGACGCTCGTCAATTGAACATCGATTGTTTTCGGCGAAATGACAGTCACGCCTTTTGGTACTTCATAATCTACATCTACCGCGTGTGTCCCACTCGGTAAACCTGTTAAATCTAAGGTTACATTGACACTGTTCGAGGAGATGTTCTCTAGAAGGGATCGTTTTCCAGACAACGTCACACTGACGACTTCTTGCGTTTGAACCGTGTAATTTGTCCGGTCATATCCACGAACATTGACAGGAACCGTCAATCGAATCCGTTCCGTCAATTCACCCGTGTCATCTTTCGACTCGTCGTTCGGACGAATCAACACTTGGACTTCGACTTCTTTTTTACCGAGAGATGTCGCTCCTTCTGGAAGGCGGAGGGTGGCATTTAACTTTTCAGACTTTGTTAAGTCATCCAGCTCAATCGGTTCCGTCTCGATTGTTTCGAGTGCATCGAGCACTTCTTTTGGTGCAAAGACACGGACTTCCGTCTCACTTAACAACGTATCGACTAGTCGGAAGTCATCCGCCACTTCTCCGCTCGTAACGACCTCGATTGGGATCATCGCACTTTGATCATAAATCGGTACGGTGACATTGATGATATTCGGGTCGACCGACACGTTCAATGGGTTTCCATTCGCATCTAAAATAGTCGGGGGAATTTCTCGTGTAAACGTCTGACTTTGATTCGCAACGTCTACATTCAATGTAATTTCTTTGACGTTTTGAATCCGACTTGCGCCTCCCGTGACTTTCACAGTAGACGGTTCGATTTCGACATCACCAGCTACTTTCCCGTCCGGTAACTGATCTTTGTTTAATAAGTTGACAGATACCGGCACTTCAATCGTTTGCTTCCGGTCAATATAGATTTCGACAGTCTCTCGGTCTAACTTGACGTTGACGTCGCCACCGAATCCTCGTGCCTCGACCGGAACACGGTGAAAGCCCGTCCCGAGGTTCGTCAAGTCGACGAATACCTGATAATCTTTCACCAATTTGGTCATCGTTAAACTACTGGACGGACCTT
Organism: Exiguobacterium sp. s129; assembly: GCF_018617585.1. GTDB lineage: Bacteria > Bacillota > Bacilli > Exiguobacteriales > Exiguobacteriaceae > Exiguobacterium > Exiguobacterium aestuarii_A. Next base: position 4,608 of record NZ_JACSKL010000025.1, on the reverse strand, counting down.
GAAGCTCAACGCCCATCTCTTCCGGTACATTATATGCGACATACTGCACCTCATCAAAAAACACTTCGACCGGCACATCGAGCGTCATGGAACTCTGTCCGACAATCGGCAGCGCGCTCGACGCATTGTTTGAAGAACTGGTCTCAGCGACCATTAAGTATAAAAGGACGGCTAAAGCAAGTGCGATGAAGCGGAGAAACCATTTATGTTGTAACCACTGATCAATCACTTACTTATCCCCTCCTTTTTTACCGAAGAACGAGAGGGTCGCCTCTTTTTCTTCGATGACGAGTTCTTGAATTAATTTGTTACGCAGCGCTTCTTCATCCAATTCGCGATACAGACGCCCTGCAATCGCAAGGGAGACCGCTCCCGTTTCTTCTGAGACGGTAAGGGTGACACTGTCTGTCACTTCACTGACGCCGATGGCTGCACGGTGACGTGTCCCGAGCGCTTTATCGATGTGTGGGCTTTCAGAGAGCGGTAAATAACAAGCTGCCGCTGCAATCTTCCCGTCCTGAATAATCATCGCTCCATCATGAAGCGGCGTGTTTGGAATGAATAAGTTAATAATCAACTGAGACGTAATATGTGAGTCCATCCGAATGCCTGTCTCGACATATTCATTGAGTCCCGTATCGCGTTCGATGGCAATCAATGCACCGATTCGCCGTTTGGACATATACTGTGCAGAACTGACGATTGCTTCAATCATTTGTCGTTGTTGCTCTTCGTCACTCGTTCCCGTACGTCCGAATAAATTGCTCGTTCGTCCGAGATGTTCAAGACCACGTCTCAACTCAGGTTGAAAGATGATGATGATCCCAAGAAGACCATACGTAATCACCTGATTTAGCAAGAACTGGAGCGTCTTCAATCCGAAGAAACCGCTCAAGAACCAACTGACCAGGATGATCGAGATCCCTTTGATTAACTGAACTGCTTTTGTCCCACGTACAATCATCATTAACTTATAAATCACGTACGTGACGACGACGATATCTAAAACATCATTCAAATAATCGTACCAATGTACGTTTTCTGAAAGATTTAAAAATGAGAAAAATGATACTTGTTCAAGTAGCGGCAAATGCTCCCCTCCTTAACTACCTAGCTAAATCGTGCAAGTTTCATTATATCATCAATTCTGTCTAGACGCATTGCGTCACTTCAAAACGAAACCAGATTGAAACGAAAAAAAGACGCTAGATGCGTCTTTAGAATAGTTGTTTCATCGAGTACCAAATCCACTCGAACATTTGGTCAATTTGTTCAAGCTCACCTGTCACTTGACCGGCACTGGCTAAATACGCACGACCATTCACAGCGGTCGCGTCACCTTTGACCGTTCCTTCGATTCGTAAATCGCCACCTTGAACGGTGATATCCTTCTCGACCGTTACACCGGCTGGCACAATGACTTCGTTCTCTGACACGACAACCCCTGGTACTTTTGTATAGGTCATCGTCTCAGATGCACTGTTCCAGAGTCCAAGTGTCGCGCTAGACATTAGACTGAAGAACAGGACCGCCGCGATTAAAGCCGGGTGTCGTTGTAGCCAAGCGATTTGTTTCGAGTGCGGTTTTCGTTCTTTTCGGATTGGTTTTGATAACGGAACGACCGTATCGGGTGCTTTTTGTACAGGTGCTTCAGGCAAAGCGGCCATCACACGTGCAGTAAAATCGGCTGATAACTTTGGACGAGGCAATGCTTTCAGTTCTGCGTCGATTCGTTCATATTGTAGATACGACTTGTATAATTCATCGTCTTCTAACAATTGACGCAATTCGTCAGATTCTTCGGGCAAAACGCCATCTTCCAAATATTGTTGTACTTTTTCTTCAGGAGTCAATTGAACCCCTCCCTATTTTGAAAGATTGTTTTTAACATTTCTCTTCCCCGGAAGATCCTTGTTTTAACCGTTGCGACCGGCATGTCGATCATCACGCTGATTTCTTTTAATGACAAATCATCCACATACTTTAGGAGTAAAGGAATACGATATTTGTCGGGGAGTTGCTTGATCGCTTCATGCATCTCACTTCGAATTTCGCGATGAACCACTTGGGCATCGGGTTGGGGCGCTTCATCAGCTAAGTGGTCTTGATAGGTCAAACCGTCTGTACCTGCAATTTCGGCATCCATCGAATACTCCGGTTTTCGTTTCCTCAATCGATCGATGGCAACGTTCGTTGTGATTCGATAGAGCCACGTTTTGAACTTATATTGTGCGTCATACGTATCGATTCGTGTATACGCACGAATGAACGCTTCTTGGGCAGCGTCTTCCGCTTCGCCACGATCATACAAAATTTTATAGGCGATTGCAAAGACACCATCCTTGTATAGTTCTACCAGTTCGGCAAACGAATCGTGATTCCCCGCCCTCAATTCATCTACCAAACGGGTGGTCAGCCGTTCCATCAATCCACTTCCCCTCTCCGCTACACATGCGGTCATTTCTATATACGTCTCATGATTCAAATGGTTTCATTAAAAATAAAAAAAGTTTCCATCCCCATTGTAGCAAACGGGTTTGGAAACTGTAAGGAAATCAGACTGTCTCGCCTTCCAATAACAGGTTTTCTTTTGATTTTATAATCGTTTCGCACAGACGATACGCTAAATTTGCCGTCATATCTTCTCGGTCTAACATCGGATTCAATTCAACGAGTTCGACAGCAATCAAATCATCGGCTTTCATGGCTTCTGTTAAAATCGCTTTGGCCTCGACTTCTGTCAGACCACCATCAACCGGTGTCCCAGTGCCAGGTACAAGTGATGCATCTAAGCTATCCATATCAAAACTGATATAGAAACGATTGACGCGTTCACGTAGATAATTCAATGCTTCTTGCATGATGATATCCACACCACGCGTTCGCACTTCTTCTACAGTGATGACTTTGATGCCAAGTCGATTAATCTCGTTCATTTCCCCTTCATCGATATCACGAAGTGCGATGTATACTAAATGCTCCGGTGATAGCTTCGGCTCACGTCCGCCTACCTCTGTCAGACGAACATCACCCATGCCCATCGCAGCCGCAAGTGGCATTCCATGAATGTTACCGGATGGTGAAGTTTCTCCTGTATTCAAGTCAGCATGGGCATCTACCCAGATGACACCGTATGGTCCTGTTTGAGCCAACCCAGCGAGTGTACCGATTGCCATACTATGATCGCCCCCAACGATCAATGGGAATCGATTTGCTGTAATCTCACGATGCACAACTTCCGCTAATTCGGTGACTGTGTGTAGGACACCATCGACTCGCTTCAAGTGTTCCTCATTTTCACGAATTTCAGATTCCGGTAACACGCGTATCTTATGTTTGACCGTTTCCGATGGCAGGAGTGCCTCCATCCCTAATTCGTTTAATTTTGCTGGTCCTTGGTCAACCCCGAGTTTCCCTTGACCGTATCGCAGCGGTACATGAATATATGACCATTGCATTGCCATTCCCCCTTTGAACGCTTGATAACTAAATTGTAAACGCTATCATTCGTTTGGTTCAACTCGGCAATAAAATGAATAAACATACAAAAAGGCAACCTGAATGGTGGCAGGTTGCCTTTCTCTGTACTCTCATTTGAATGGTTCATGGTTTTAGGCAAAAAAAAACTTAAGTCATTACTAACTTAAGAAACAAACATATGGTGGAGCCTAGCGGGATCGAACCGCTGACCTCCTGCGTGCAAGGCAGGCGCTCTCCCAGCTGAGCTAAGGCCCCGAAACAGGGATAAGAATATGGAGCGGAAGACGGGATTCGAACCCGCGACCCCGACCTTGGCAAGGTCGTATTCTACCACTGAACTACTTCCGCAAAAAATGGTGAGCCATGCAGGGCTCGAACCTGCGACCCTCTGATTAAAAGTCAGATGCTCTACCAACTGAGCTAATGGCTCAAACCTGGTGGGGGGGGGCGGATTCGAACCGCCGAACCCGAAGGAGCGGATTTACAGTCCGCCGCGTTTAGCCACTTCGCTACCCCCCCGAGGAGTGCCGGCGAAAGGATTCGAACCCTCGACCCTCTGATTACAAGTCAGATGCTCTACCAACTGAGCTACACCGGCATATATATAGGTTTGATGTAATACATAAAAATGGTGGAGGATGACGGGATCGAACCGCCGACCCCCTGCTTGTAAGGCAGGTGCTCTCCCAGCTGAGCTAATCCTCCATATTGGTGACCCGTACGGGATTCGAACCCGTGTTACCGCCGTGAAAGGGCGGTGTCTTAACCGCTTGACCAACGGGCCTAAATTGGCTCCGCAAGTAGGATTTGAACCTACGACCTACCGGTTAACAGCCGGTTGCTCTACCACTGAGCTATTGCGGAACGATCTTGCCTGGCAACGTCCTATCCTCACAGGGGGAGATCCCCCAACTACTTTCGGCGCTGAAACGCTTAACTTCTGTGTTCGGCATGGGAACAGGTGTGGCCGTCTCGCTATCGCCACCAGACAAAATGAATATTAACACCACGTCATACGCATGTCAATAATGTTTAGGGTTTGTTCCCTGAAAACTGAGGATTCATCAACACAAACCATTAGACTAGATCAAAGCCTCGACCGATTAGTATCATTCAGCTCCACGTGTC
>NZ_JACSKL010000024.1:0-10337 GCF_018617585.1 Exiguobacterium sp. s129 | reverse complement strand
TTTTGTCGGGCAGAGCGCCTCGAGCTCGTTGGACATAAAAAAAGACGAACCAAATCGCACGTGGCGATTTGGTTCGTCAACAGCCTGAGGAGCGACCGTCGCCGGTCGCTCCTATTAAGATTCTGAATGTAATCGCGAGACACTTACGAGCCGATATAAAAAGACACCTGCTGGAATCATCGTCATGAGTGCTGTCGATATGACGCCCCCCCACGCAAGCACAGCATCTAGTGACCATTCACCAGAGGTCAATTGATCCATCACGCTCAACTGTTCTACTGATAGAACAATCATCAGCGCTGGCCATACACTTGCCGCTAGAATGCTTAGCATGGCGAAACGAGCTCTCGTATACCGCTTCACTAAAAGTACAAGGTTTAACAAGATAAACAACAACCCTACGAGTAGAAACATGCCGACTTCAGTAATGTTAATATATGCACTCATCCGTCGTTCACCTCACTCAATATGATAGGAATATTGTATATTTACCCGAGTTGACGAAGGAATATGCGCTCAAATAACGTACGAATCATGACCAAAAAGACGACATTCGAAATACCGTGGGCCAAATCAAATGGAAAACTGAGTAACAACAACTTCACGACATCCGTACCGACCACTTCAATGAACGCCAAGTTTGTCGTCCATCCATATAAAAAACCTGATAGTAAACCAAAAAGTAAGAAGAGGGTTTTCGATCTCAGTAGGATCGGACGAAATAAATGGACGAGCACAACGACAAGAAGCCATCCTAAAAATTGAAAAAATACAAACGGACCAATCCCAAGCAAAAGTCCTGACAAAATCGGAACAAAAAGCGCGAGGATGGCGGCCCCGTTCAAACTGACCAGTAAGGCCGTCAACATGATCATGGCCGTCGTCGGTTGAACATTCGGTATCGTCATAAAGAGCCAACGCCCAATGACCGCAAGTGCTAACAATTGAACGAGTGGTTGAATCGGGATTCTAGATTTTTCGAACCGGTACAACACGACGATCGCGATCAGGATCGCGAAGACGTATGTGACCATAAGGTGCTCCGATCTTGAAAAAGGTTCCGATCGCCTTGAAAGACGACTTGACCGCTCGCTAGATAAATCACATCCGTCGCAACCTGTATGAGGCCCATGTCATGTGTTGCACAGATGACGCGGGCCGACTTTGCTTTTTGTTGAAGCGCATCAAAGAACGCATCCCGCTCTCCCCTCGTCAAATCCACGGTCGGTTCATCAAGTAAAAGGACACTCGACGGATCGTGTAGGACGGATTGAAGTTGGGCGACCCGTCGCTTCCCTTCTTGTGGGAACGGACCCACTTCTGGATTGGCAGGAAGATAGACTGCTCGTTCTCCCTTTTTCACTCGCCCCTGAAGTGGACGTCTACTTCTAGCTAATAGTTCGAGTAAAGTTGACTTCCCACTCCCGTTCGTCCCGACACAAACTGTGAGTCCAGGCTCATTCATCTGAACCGTCACGTGATCAATCGCATAAGTCGCTTGCAGAGGATGCCGATAAGATACGTCGGTCGCATCGATGGAAGGTGTCGTTCTCGATTCGTTGAACGTGAACGTTGCTTCTCCTGAAGGTTCTTTCGCTCGCTCGGTATAACCGATTTGTACCCCGATTCCAGCAATACGGCGGAGCAACATCTCTAAATGCTCTCTTCGAAATTGGTCTAGATGCCGAAATGGTTCAATCAGGACGATGGAGTCCGGTCGATTTAACAGGGCGTAGGCGACTCGAACAATCTGTTGTTCTCCACTCGAACATGCATCAAACCGCTTCGGATAAAGCGCGTCGATTTGTAATAGTGTAGCGAGTTCCGCCCCTCGAAAAGAGTCGACGCTCGAAAGTAAGTGCCCAACCTTTCCCGAGAACGATTGCGTCATCTCAATCACATACGGGCGGTAACGTTCGACGTAATGCTCGAACGAACCGTCAACGGTAGATAACCATTGCATCACGCATCCCTCCTTTCGTGAGATATGGATAGATTAGCCAAAGTCCGACAAACAGATGGATTGAAGCCAGACCGATCATCCCAATGAGGACGATTTGCAACAAATCCTCTAAACGAAAGCGCCGTATCGGGTCAACCGCAAACTTCGGCTCAGTTTGCTGACTTTCAATCCCGATTTGCACACCCTCTAGCCAAGATGCCCTCGGATGACTCCTGACTGCCTGACGTACCGCCTGCTCCATTGACGGAATGAGGGCCCATGCGCCGTATAAGAGTGAAGACGATCGTGGAAAGTTCGATAAGAGCGGGAGCAATCGTTCGAGACGAATGATGCGTGCAATCCATAACATCCCGAGTAAAAAGGCAGCCAATTTCAAAAGCTGACGCCATATGTATGAATAAGAAATTTCCCAACCAATCAGGATGGGCATGATTGAAATCAACCCAAACGCAATCAGTATGGAGAGCATTGACCAAGGGAAACGACGTTCAATGATGAGCAGCAAGAGGAGTCCAACCACAAAAAAAGTGACGTCTTCGACATTCATTAATATGTAAAGGTGACAGAAGAGATAGGAAAGGAGCGTGACAGGATGTCTCCGCTCCCAATCTGCCTCATTCGAAGAAAGCCACTGCATCTTCTTCGAACCGCCATTGAATAACATCCGTCGATTCCACTTCTTTGGCGCCCGCACCTTCATCCCCGGGTGCACCGTTGAAAGCAAATACCCATCCTGACGATTCTCCTTCAGATTTTTCTTCGATTCCTTCGATTGCCGTCACATAGGACATGTCACCGCTCCCTGTCACCTCAAGGTCGAGTCCTGTTGCTTTTAATGCATCGAGAACAGTCGCGTCCTCTTCTAGGCAGACACTTTTCTCTTGATAGAGCGTTTCCTCAGTCGCTGCGTTATAGACCGAAATAGTCGGACTAACTCCGCACGATTCTTGTTGCGCCTCTTCCCCGCCACATCCGGCAAGTAGTGCGGTCGCTAGTAGAGCAATCGTTACATATGATTTCATTGGTCTGTCAAATCCTCTCGTTGGTGTATCGAATAATTGTAAAGAATCGCATAGCGTTCACCTGTGCTACGTCCCTCTTGCGTCAGTCCGACGAGCTGGATACTGTTAGCAAGGACTGGTTCACGTTGTAGCCAGAACTTAACGAGCTCATTGTCACGGTTGATCATGAGCATCGACTCATTCTCGAACGTATACATATCATACAGCCCATCGTAAGAAAGTTGAAGGATTGGGGCGGCTATGACATCTGTATATTCTTCCCATGAAGGTTCCCTTAAAGTAGACAACATATGGTCAAATTCGACGAGCTTTTCAAAGAATGCCTGACCTGATTCTTTTCGTAATTCATCGACCTGTTCATAAGATAATTGGCCGTCTGCGTACGTCACGCGAATTTGTTGGAACGATTCGGCTCGTTCGACCATCAGCAAATACTCAATCGATTGAACGTCCCCATCCCGATGAATTTGAAGTTTACCTCGGTCTAGCTTGATGGAGTCACTGTTGACTCGTTGTAAGATTTTCTCTGTCATCTCATCGAAAGATTCATTCGTGACAGAAACGGCGCCGATTTGTTGCGATTCCGCACGAAACCCAGATTGGTCAAACAATGGTACGAACAATAAAACGATAAAAAAGAAAAATCCTAAAAGTGCTCCATACCATTTATAGCGGCTGTTCTGTTTTGGGAAGAATAAAAAAGACAATAAAAACCCGATTGGGATATGAAATCCACCGATTGGAAACGAAACGATGCCGAGCAGTGAATAAAATAAAAACTTCGGAAAGAAATTGGCTTCCGGTTCTTTCAATTGGTTCAAGCGGACACCTAACAGGACGCTGATCACTAAAAACGCGGCCCAAACATAGAGTTGAATGGTCACATCAATCCCCCACTGTATATTCTAAAAAGTCGGTCGCAACTAAACTCGATGGAAAATCCGAAACGACCTCTTGTTCAAATTCTTCCTCTCGTCCGACATATCGAGCGGAAATATGCGTGACAATCAATTGGCCTACCGCAGACGCTTTCGCAAGAGTAGTCGCTTCACGCGTCGTCGAGTGACCATATTTTCGGGCGAGCGGTTGTTCACTTTCCATGAATGTCGCCTCATGAACGAGGAGGTCGGCCCCTTCTGCTAACAATCGCGCGTTCTCGCATGGCGTCGTGTCCCCAAGAATCGCAACGACTTTGCCCGGAGTCGGTTCAGTGACGTATTCTTTAGAATCGTACCATTTTCCTTCATATTCGAACCGTTCTTGTTCTTTGATTGTTTTATAGATAGGTCCACTTGGGATTCCAAGCTCTCTTACCCGATGGACGCGTAACGTTCCCGGTTTTTCCGGGCCTGTGACACGAAACCCGTAAGAAGGGAACCGATGCTCTAATTTTCGCACAGTGATCGTATGACCGTCTTGCTCAAATGTGTCTCCGTCCGTGAATTCAATGACGTTCAACTCATAACCGAGATGAGAACCTGTGACGCGAAGTGTCGCTTCGAGCCATTTCTTTAATCCTTTTGGACCATAAACCGTGAGAGGATCCATTCCGTCTAACGCAGAACGGGTCGATAAAAATCCAGGTAATCCGAACACATGGTCACCATGCAAATGTGTCACCCATACCGCTGTCACTTTACGTGGTTTGACTTTCGTGTAGAGCATCTGATGTTGAGTCCCCTCTCCACAGTCGACCAACCAGGTGACTTTCGGTAAAACGAGCGCAAGACCTGACACGTTACGCTGTTTTGATGGCATACCTGATCCAGTTCCTAAAAACTGTAACTTCATAAATAAATTAGTCCTTTCTTCAAGTCCGTTCCATGCTATACTTGTGGTAATCGCTGAAAAGGATGTGATTTGTGATGACCAAAGCAGAACAACCCGAATCCATTTACGAGACGATTCGAGACCGTGCGGCTTTGATGAATCGCTTGCACCAACAGGAACAAGGCACCTCTATCCGCATTCACGACATAGCGATCGAACTTCATTGCACAGACGAGTTGATTTTGGAGTCTCTGGAGTTCGCAGCATAACGAGTACGAACACATACGAAGAGCCGACGAATGGTCGGCTCTTTTTTTATTGCTTAGGTGATGCGACTTCTTCGACAATCGTGACGACATACTCAACGAGTTTATACAGCTCTTCAAGTGGCATCCGCTCATTCGTCGTATGAATTTCTTCATAACCGACCGCTAAGTTGACTGTCGGAATTCCGCCACCGGCGATGACGTTCGCATCCGAACCGCCACCTGAGTGCAAGATTCGTGTCGGACGTCCGATTGCCGTCGCCGCACGTTTTGCGACCTCGACAACTTCATCGCCTTCTTCAAACTTGAATCCCGGGTACATGATGTCGATGTCGACTTCAGCACGACCACCGAATGACTCCGCCACTTCGATATAGGCTTGCTTCATCGTTTCCGCCTGTTTCTCCATCTTCTCATGAATGAGCGAACGAGCCTCAGCGAGTACTTCGACATAGTCACAAACGATGTTTGTAGCACGTCCCCCTTCGAAGCGTCCGATGTTCGCCGTTGTTTCTTCATCGATTCGACCGAGCGGCATCTTCGCGATGGCTTTTGCTGCGATTTGAATCGCTGAAATCCCTTTCTCAGGAGCGACACCCGCATGAGCCGTCTTTCCATAAATCTTCGCGTTCACTTTCGCTTGTGTCGGTGCCGCGACGATGATGTCGCCGACTGGACCGTCCGAGTCAAGCGCAAAACCGAACTTCGAGTCGATTTTTGATAAATCCAAGACTTTCGCCCCGACGAGTCCTGATTCTTCCCCGACCGTAATCACGAATTGAATCTGACCGTGTGGAATCTGTTTTTCGTTCAACACGCGAACAAGCTCGATCATCGCTGTGAGACCTGTCTTATCATCTGCACCGAGGATTGTTGTGCCATCCGTGACGACATAACCATCTTTAATGCTCGTCTTGATTCCCTTCCCAGGTGTCACCGTATCCATGTGAGCTGTGAAGTAAATCGGATCAACATTCTCTTTCGTTGCAGGCAACGTGATGATTAAGTTGTTACCAGAATGTGCTGTCTTCGTTGATGCATCGTCTTCATACACATCACATCCAAGCTCTGTGAATACCGCTTTCAAGTGTTCACAAATGACAGCTTCTTCCTTCGTTTCTGAATCGATGCCGACCAATCCTAAAAATGTGTCGAGCACACGTGTCTCGTTTACCATAAACAACATCCCTCCATCCAAACATTTCTTGACCATTATAACAAACTCCCTTAGATTGCACGAATCTTTTCCATTCTGTACAATGATGGCAAACACGTACATGGAGGCAAGTTATGAAGAAAAAGCAAAAAAGACGACAACGCATCATTCAAATTGGCGTCATCGTCATCGTCTCAATCTTTTTGATCAGCACGTTTCTCTCGAGCATGACCATGTTCTTTTAAGAGCAAAATATAACGCTCTTTCAAGATCAAATAACTTTTCACATCCGATAAAATGTTCAACAAAGATGAGCGTACCTCAAATTCTTCACGTGTTGTGGGGAGAGGTACGTTTTTTCGATAATGTTCAATCATTTCTTCGAGTTCTTGCAGAAAGACGGAAGCGTCCGCCTGCTCGTTCACGTGGTCCCCTACGCGACGCAAAAATGTTGCAACAGGTTTTGCTTCATTGACGACCATGGTGATTTCTCTTGCGTTATCAGCAACCCGCTTCAAAATATCGTATTGTCGCTCCCGCATCCGGAAGTAGAGATAGTCCATGTCTTCATTCCGTTTCCCGATGGAGTTACCCATACGACGAAGGGCCAAATCTTTCCCTTCTTTCAAATAGTCCCGTGTCTTGATCAGCATCATCGAATGGTTGTTATACACACCGGTCTCGACACAGGCTGCCACATCGTAAAAGAGTACGGCAAGCGATCGATCGATACTATCTTTGATTCGCTCGATTTCACGGTCTAGCGTCGGCATATACATGTTGACGACGAGTCCGACCCCGACACCAATCGCGATGAGCAATAACTCGTTGATGAACAATTCGAGTGAAAACTGTGCCTCGGTATAGAGATGCGTCAAGATCACGACACTCGTAATGAGTCCATCTTGCAGTTTCAGTTGTTGTACGAGCGGAATGAAGATGACAAAATAAAATGTGAGCGTCACTGGTGAATAACCTAGTAACGTAAACATCGCGGCGCCCATCCCGATGGCGAGAAGACTCGCCATGACACGTTCATACGAGGCGCGAATGGATTTCTTGCGTGTCTCTTGAATACTCAAAATGGCGATAATAGCAGCAAATACAAAATAATCAAGATGAATCGTCTCGGAAATGAGCATTGCGATACCCGCTGCGACCGCGGTTTTTAACGTCCGCGTTCCAATTTTCATACTGATTTCCCCCTTCTCCATCAAATTGTTGACTAAATCAACTCGTTTGGCAATTCAAAAGTTTGGAAGTGATCTGATTGAAACGAAAGAAAAAACGTACGATTTGGCCGATGATTGCGACGCTTAGTCTCGCCATCGCCGCATTTTTATGGATTCAGTCCGCCCGTGAAGACACGTATACTGTCGAAACCGTCACGAACGGAGACCGTGTCACACGGTCGTTCGAATCTCTTGCTGAGGCAAAACGCTATATGGCAGCGGGAAATAACCGCACCTTATTCTCTCCTTCTGGAGAAGTTCTCGACTTCACAGGCACCGGTGTGGTCGTGACTCCAAGCGATGCCATCACGAACCTTTACGAAGATCAATCGTTTAAAAAACGTCAGTCTTATGTCGCTGGTGGTACAAGACTTCAACTCCTTGAACGAGGCGAAGACCATTTGAAAGTACGCATCTCAGGCGCAGACGTCTATATAAAGCCTGATCAGATGGCATTGTTCCCAGAAGCCGTAGTAGAAAGACGTGGATATTACGAGATTCGAGATGGTGATGTATATCATTCCGTTGAGGCGAATGCGAATCTCGCCGGCACGTTTCTTGTCGGACCGACAGAGAAGCGCTCAGAAGATCGTTTTTATACGGAACGTGTCCGAGACGTCTTCGACTCTCCCTATCAATTTGCTTCAATACGATCATCGTCACCGTATTCCGTCAAAGCGTTCGATCAGTATTTACAATCCATCGACTCGCCACTCGCTGGAGAGGGTGACGCCTTCAAACGTGCGGAAGAGACATATGGCATCAATGCCTTATTCCTACTCGCTGTAGCCGGTCATGAGTCGAGGTTTGGGACGTCCGACATCGCACGGGAAAAACGTAACTTGTTCGGATTCCGGGCAACAGATGACGACCCGAGCGGCAATGCCACAACCTTTGAGACGGTTGAAGCGAGCGTTGACGCGGCTGCCGAACTGTTCGCCACAAAATATGTAAAAGGTCAATACGCACGCGGAGATTACCCTGGTAACAAACAAGAAGGAATTAACATCTTCTACGCCTCAGACCCGTATTGGGGTGAGAAGGTCGCCGGTACGATGTATGCAATCGATCGTGAACTTGGCTTAGAACAATTGAAACAAATGAAATGAACAGTAGCCCGGCTCAAATGAGTCGGGCTGATTAACGTATCATTGATATATAAAGTATCCTTCACTTCATTTTCGTAAAGCTCGATGAGTCGATTGTTGTCAAGCACTTGCTCACTTGACTCTTCGTATCGTTCCGTGATGAGTGGGATTAGTTTTTCCCAAACAACCCATTTCACATATTGATCGCGATAATAATTATGATTCAGCTCATATACACTCATTTCTTTTGCCTCGGCATACCGTCTTTGTGACTCGACTACCTCCGCATCAGGTCCTCGTTCAATCCAACCATCGACTTCTTCATCTGTTACGACGACCCCATACTCGTCTTTCGCATGAGTCAACCAAGCACGTTCAAAATCAGCTTGCTCTGAAGCGCGCGTTATGAGCTTGTTTATATCAATGCTTTCATCAAATATACTCATCTCCACGTACATTCGTTCCGCCAACTTCCGTTCGAAATCATTCTTGATTTGCGGGGCCACATCGCGTTGGAAATCAGTTAAGATACCTTTTAGTTCGCCCACAGTCATCTCAGGAGCTGTCTTTGTTTCGACTTGAGAATTCGTCATCTTTTCAATCGGTTCGGACAAATCATCATCTCCCATATTCGTAAAAACGAGCGCTATCAAAACAAATATACTGAAAAGTGTTATTCCTAACAGTCGCTTCATGGCTTAGCATTCCCCTCTACCGGATTGATATCATCTTACGCACTTCAATCGTACCATATTCTATATACGCTTCTTGTCGAAGAAATGATTCAACACCAAATGACATCTGATTGAAGGAATTTCAAATCAGAAGACGAATACATAGAATGAACGACCATTCATTTTCAAGGGGGAATCAATATGAAAACGATTTGGATTACCGGGGGATCGTCTGGTATGGGGAAAGCCATGGCATTAAAATTTAAACAAGAAGGATGGAATGTCGCCATCAGTGGTCGAAACGAGGAACGACTACTTGAAGCGATGAACGAACTGAACGCTATTGAAGCAGGTCAAGCGATGAGTGTGCAGCATGATGTTCGTGATTATGAAGGATGCGCTCAAGCACTCGCTGACATCGTATCCGCTTACGGACCGGTTCACGCACTCGTCAACAACGCGGCAGGTAATTTCGTCTGTCCGACACTTGATTTGTCTCCGAACGGTTGGGCGAGCGTCATTGACATCGTCTTGAACGGCACATTCAACTGTACCCATGTTCTCGGGAAACATTGGGAAGCAGAAGAATTGCGAGGCGGGTCAATTATTAACATGGTCGCCTCGTATGCATGGCAGGCAGGGCCTGGTGTCGCACCGAGTGCGGCGGCGAAAGCGGGCGTCCTGAATTTGACGAGAACGCTCGCAGTCGAATGGGGCTATCAGTTCGGTGCCCGTGTCAATGCAATCAGCCCAGGACCGATTGAACGGACAGGTGGTGCGGAAAAACTCGTGTCCCATGTGAAAGAAGTGGAGCGGATTCGCCGCAACGTACCGCTCGGACGTTTTGGGACACCGGAAGAAATCGCTGACTTGGCCTATTGGATTTCCTCTGACGAGATGCGCTACTTGAACGGAGATTGTATCTCTCTTGACGGCGGCCACTGGCTAAACAAACATCCATTCTAATCTAATCAAAAGGACGACCGAATTAGATGTGATATGCTCCCCAATAGGTAGACAGATGAAATAACAAATCTGTTTATTCTATTGGGGAGTGTTTTTTTATGGCGAGAAGTTGGCATTCGATCGAACAAAAACTGAGTGCACTACGTATGATGGAAGAAGACACATATACCTGGAAGGAAATCATGGAGACTCATAAGGTT
>NZ_JACSKL010000023.1:0-16043 GCF_018617585.1 Exiguobacterium sp. s129 | reverse complement strand
TTTTTTGTCGGGCAGAGCGCCTCGAGCTCGTTGGACATAAAAAAAGACGAACCAAATCGCACGTGGCGATTTGGTTCGTCAACAGCCTGGGGCTCGCAAATGCGAGCCCCTTGTTATTAAAAGTCGATTTCGTCCGGATCTGGTCCAAGACGTTCACCTGTCGCCACCTGGTCGATTTTCGCCAAATCGTCCGCGTCGAGTGAAAAATCGAATACATCGAAGTTTTCACGGATGCGGTGCGGTGTCACCGACTTCGGCAATGCGACATGACCTGACTCGAGGTGCCAACGAAGCACGACTTGTGCAGGCGTTTTTCCATGCTTCTCCGCAATTTCTGAGAAGGCATCAATCTCTAAAAACTTCCCTTGCATAAGAGGACTCCACGCCTCAATTTGAATGCCTTCATCCTGGCAATAGTCCAACAAATCCGGTTGTGGAAGCTGTGGATGAAGTTCTACTTGGTTGATGAGCGGTGCCATCAGTCCTTCTTCTTTTAACGTCTCAAGATGATGTTCTTTAAAGTTGGATACGCCGATTGCTTTAATCTTTCCGGCTTCATATAATTCGATCAGGTCTTTCCAAGCATCGACGAAACCATCAACTGGCCAGTGAAGCAGACAAAGGTCTAAATAGTCTGTCTCGAGGCGTTTCAATGAGTCTTCAAACGCTTCTTTCGTCTTCCCTTCACGAATATCATCATTCCAAATTTTCGATGTGATGAATAGGTCTGAACGGTCGACTCCCGAGACTTTAATCCCTTTTGCGACGCCTTCTTCATTTTTATAAATGGCAGCCGTGTCGATATGTCGATAGCCAGTCTTGAGTGCCTCGACGACAGCGGCAGGTGCCTCCGTCTCATTGTCGACTTGCCAAACCCCAAACCCAATCATCGGAATCTCTACTTTGTTTCGTAACGTAGCATATAGCATTTCATTCATCCCCTTTTCTTTCTAACGAGCTGATTGTATCATACCCGACAATTTATTTCGGAAAACTAAATCGTTAAATCTTTTCGGGTAAAGCGGATGAATGAGAGTGCTGAAAAGACGATTAACAAGCCGATTAACCAAATAAAGTGAACACCACCGAACTGTTCACGCATGATGGCCTGAGCATCGAAGAGAGAAAAGAAAGAGATGTTCCCTAACCATTCGAACTGCTCGCTTACTCCGTTGATGATATTCACCATCAAGAAGAACGTGAAGATTCCGCCGGTCACCATATAAGATTTACTACTGTCATCAAACAGACTGGCCAGCATATAGGCAACGACCCCTAATACGAGAAGCATGAGCGCTCCGTTCAATTGAAGCATCCATAAAACTTCATAGTCGATTTGTAAATCGAATAATACATCTGCCGCCATGAGACTGAAGCCATTTAACCCGACAAACAAGCCAACTGCAATGATCAGGATGACGAACGTAGACCATACATATGTGACACGAGAAATCGGAGCTGCGATATATAGCATGATTTCACCTGAATCGATCGGTTTAGCAAGAAGTTTCGAGGCAAACGTCAACGCAAACAACACGGCAAGTACATAAAAAATCAATCCATAGTAATTACTCGACAATAAATTGAGCAGATTATCCATCGCCATCGTCGCATCAATTTGAAACACTTCGAGCAACTCAGGTGGAAGTGACTCTAATTTCGCCTCAATCAGTCCCGTTTCCTGAATGGATGGGAATATAGCGGCCAAAAAGAAGAGATAGACACTTGTCCCGACCGAATAACCGAGAATCCAACTGCGATTCTGTTTAAACATTGAGCGTATTAACATTTATGTCGCCTCCCCGTAATACTGCATAAACAAGTGTTCGAGTTCGTCAGCGCCACTCTCCAATGAAAGAATCTCATAGTCGGCAAGCGTTCGAATCAAGTTGTTCAAGTCTTCTGGCGACGTGATGGCGACTTCTACGTGTATTCCATCTCGTGTTCCAGTAGTTTTGATGAATCGGATTGCCTCTGCCTCGGAAGAAAACTCAATCTGATATCGTTTCACACTGTGCTGTCTAAGTTCTTCCATGTCTTCCTCAATGATGATGCGCCCGTCTTTAATCAATGCGGCTCGATCACACGTCCGCTCCATCTCAGGAAAATGGTGAGAGCTCATCAGAATCGCCTTACCTGCTTCTTTTTCTTCGATTAGCCAGTCAATCAAACGTTCTTGCATGAGCGGGTCGAGTCCACTCGTCGGCTCATCCAAAATATAGACGGGTGCCTCTTTCATGAAGCACGTGATGATGGCGAGCTTTTGTTTCATCCCTTTAGACATCTTCCGAACTTTCGTCGACTCATCGAATGCGAATCGCTCGCGAAGTCGTCGCTCTCGGGCAGAATCCGTTTTATGCAAATGACGCGTCAACCGAATGATTTCTTCTCCGGTCATATGTTGTGGATAATTGATTTCCCCAGGCAAATAACCGACATTTCGTTTGACCTGCTCAGTTTCGCTCCAGCAGTCGAACCCTTTAATGGTCGCCTTCCCTTCGCTCGGTTTCAATAGTCCCATTAAATGACGAATCGTCGTCGATTTTCCTGCACCGTTCGGTCCGATAAATCCAAAGATCGTTCCGGGTAACACATCGAGTGTCACATCAAAAATACCGTGGGTTGCATCGAATCGTTTTGTCAATCGTTCAATCCGAATCATCACAAACCCTCCTTTTTTTGAAATATAAGATTAATATGATTACAAAACTAGTATATCACGTTCTTTTTTGAAATGGAAATGGTATATTTATTACAAAACTACAGAAAGGAGCGCTCCGACAAATGGATGGATTCTCAAAACGCACCGAAGAAAAAAGACAGGCCATCTTAAGTGCCGCATATGACTTGATGACGGAGAAACAATCTCGGTTTACCGTGAGTGAACTCGCCAAGCAAGCTCAAGTCTCACCCGTCTCGATCTATAATTACTTCGGCTCGAAAGAACAAGTCATCATTGAAGTGTTACAACAAATGACGGAGGAACAAATGAGTTGGATTGATGAACAAATCGCGTCGAACGCTCCGTTCGAGACGTTACTCGTCGATATATTGAAACGAAAAATCAAAACGGCCGTTCTTTTTGATGAGACCATCACCACGATGATTCAACGAGATCCGAACTGGGGGCAGTTGGCGTCCCGTGGTTATGCATCTTTCGCCCGTTTGATTGAATACGGCAAACAAAAAGGGACGATCGATGCCACATTATCGACCACATCTTATTTACACTATGTTCAATTGATGCAGCAGGCCATCCTGTCCGACCCGCATTTTTCAATCGGCGACATGAAAGAGACAATGGAAGACTATTTTCATTTCTTTTTGAACGGGATCATCAAACGCTAAAAAGGTGACTGTCTATAAAGAGACAGCCACCTTTTCTTATGCTTTGAATATAAAGTCTTCAATCGGATAGAGTGAAAGGTCCACTTCACATTCGCCCGTCAGCACGAGGTCACTTAACACTTTTCCGATGAACGGACCGACCGTCAAACCGGATGACCCTAGCCCGTTCGCCACAAGCAATTGATTCGCCCCCGGTACTTTCCCGAGTACAGGAATCGAGTTCGGTGTGACCGGACGGAAACCGACTTTCGTCTCGATGAGTTCTGCTTCCGCAAGTCCTGGTGCTGATTCAAGCCCTTTCGTCAGCACTTCGTGGACACCGATCGCAGTCGGGCGAACATCGAACGCTTTACCTTTCTCGTGGGTCGAGCCGATAACGACCTTCCCGTCTTCAAATCCAAGTAGATAACGTCGCCTTGGCGGCATGACGACCGGCCAATCCGACGCATCGGTATCTTTTAACTGGACGTGAACGAGTTGCGCCTTCTCTCCGTCGACGCGAACCGTATATCCGAGAGGTTGTAACAGCTCCGGGAGCCACGCCCCAGTCGCAAGGATGATTTCATCCGCTTCATATCGAACTCCGTCACACTCCACGCCAATCGCGTCCCCATCGGTCAAACGTGCCGAACCGTATACAAATTTAACACCACGTTTCATAGCGACTCGTTCAAGTGCTGCACGGAATTTCGCACCATCCACACGTGCGCCACCTTTGACTAGAAGCGCATTATATTCATCTGATAGTGGCGGGAAAAGACGTTGTGCCTCTTCTGCTGTTAATCGTTCTAAATCACCAATCTCTGGCGCTTCTTCGCGACGAACCATCGTCCGCTCCATCATTTGCTCAAGTTTGGACTCTTCATGGAGGGCAAGTGTCCCGACACGTTTATATCCGGTGTCTGTCTCCCCTTCAGCTTCTAACTCTCTCACGACATGCGGATAATAGTGTGCACCACTTTTAGCGAGTGCGTACCATGCTTTGTTACGCCGCTGCGCAATCCAAGGACAGACAATTCCCGCTGCCGCATCTGTCGCCCGTCCTTCTTCCTTACGGTCGATGACCGTCACGTCAGCTTTTCCTGCTAAATGATAGGCTGTGGAGACACCAACGATGCCCGATCCAATAATTACAATTTTCTTCATCATGTACCTGCCCTTTCAGACAGATGAACACATCCTTTCGTGAAAAAATCATCGACCCCATGGATCGATGATTGATTATTATTCTCTCATCGCTAGACGATATAATAAGTCCAGCAATTCAATATACAACCAGACGAGCGTGACGATTAAGCCAAACGCCGCAACCCATTCCAATTGTTTTGGTGCCCGCTCTTCGACTTGACGTGCGATGAAATCAAAGTCTAAGACGAGTGCGAGTGAAGCGACGATGACAATGACAAATTGAACACCGATGGCAAGCGGGCTAGAACCTGTCATAAACGCCAATCCTGAACCGAATAGGCTCATGACGAGTTGGACAAGGTACAATAACATGACCGTAAACATCGCAGCCATGACCCCTGCTCTGAATTTTTGCGTCACTTTGACAAGACCTGTCGTATAAACAAACCACATCGCAAAAGCAACGACGAACGTCGTCATGACGGCACGACCGACAATACCAGGGACCATCGCTTCAAAGAAGTATGAGATTGAACCGACGAAGACACCCTCGACAATTCCGTATAACGGCGCAACGACTGGTGCCGTATTCGGCTTGAACGTGATGAGTAATGCAAAGATGAAACCGAGGATGAGTGACCCGATCATGAGCGGGAACAAAAGCCCTTCCCCGATTGTAGGAACGACGAGCCATGTCGTTCCGGCTGCCGCTGTGACGAGAAGAAGCAAGGTGAACACTTTTGACCATGTTCCTGCTTTCGTCATCGGCTCGGCACTGTAAGCTGTAGACTGCATTGATTTACGAAGTAGTGGATTCGATTTTAAGTTCAACGTTGTATAGCTCCTTTATGATTCAATTACTGTTTTGCGAACACGTCGATAAACGCACGCATGTAGTCTGGTAGATCCGGTGGTCGACGACTTGAGACGATATGTCCATCGACGACAACAGGTTCGTCATGCCAAATGGCACCTGCGTTTTCCATGTCGTCCTTGATTCCTGGAGTACTCGTGACGTTCACCCCGTCCAAAATATTCGCTGAAATCAAGACCCATCCAGCATGGCAAATTTGACCGATTGGTCGTTTTTGTTCATCCATATAACGAACGAAGCCTTTCACCGAATCAAAACGGCGCAACAAGTCAGGTGACCAGCCTCCCGGTACGAGGATCGCATCAAACGATGTGATATCCACATCATCGAATGATACGTCCGACTTCGCTGGCACACCATACTTCCCGATGTAGGCATGGTCTGCTTTTTCCCCGGCTAAAATGACATGCGCTCCTTCTTCACGAAGACGGTGTACAGGGTACCAAAGCTCTAAATCCTCGAAGTCATTACTGACAAGTTGAAGGACTTTCTTTCCTTGTAGTTTCATCAAACCCCTCCTTTTGTTCATTCCCCATTATACCCGAAACAGAGGTTCGCGAAAACGAAGAATCAAGGTTGTTTTTTCAGGATATGGATGGAATACGCTCCTAGATACTATATCTTGTGTTATGTTATGATACCTTTAGTCAATGGAGATTGAGAAGGAGGTTTATCACCTTATGAAGCAATATCATGATTTATGTCGACATATCCTCGAAAACGGAGTAGTGAAAGAAGACCGTACCGGCACAGGGACGACCAGCGTTTTCGGCTATCAAATGCGATTCAATTTACAAGAAGGCTTCCCCCTCATCACGACGAAAAAGTTACATACTCGTTCGATTATCCATGAACTTCTTTGGTTCATCTCGGGGGAGACGAACATTCGTTATCTACAAGAGAACGGAGTGCGGATTTGGAACGAATGGGCAGATGAAGAAGGAAACCTCGGCCCGGTATACGGCTCACAGTGGCGCTCTTTCCCACGCCCGGACGGCTCGTCCGTCGATCAACTGGCTCAAGTGATTGAACAAATCAAAACGAATCCTGATTCAAGACGATTGATTGTTTCCGCATGGAACCCTGGACAACTCGATGAGATGGCCCTTCCACCGTGTCATTTACTTTTCCAATTCTATGTCGCTGACGGGAAGCTCTCTTGCCAGTTATATCAACGAAGTGCCGACACCTTCTTAGGCGTTCCGTTCAACATCGCATCGTATGCGCTTTTGACGCACATGGTCGCTCATGTGACCGGTCTAGAAGTTGGCGATTTCGTCCACACCCTCGGAGATGCTCATATTTATCATAACCATCTCGAACAAGTGGAACTTCAACTGTCGCGTGACCCTCGTCCGTTACCACAACTCAAGATTGTCCGTGACGTATCATCAATTGAATCATTCCGTTTTGAGGACTTTGAGATTCTCGGATATGACCCGCATCCACATATTAAAGGAGAAGTGAGCGTATGATTTCACACGTTGTCGCATACGGACTCAATCGGGAAATCGGGAAAGACAATGATTTATTGTGGCGATTGCCGGATGATTTGAAACACTTCAAATCTGTCACGTCTGGTGGCACCGTCGTCATGGGAAGAAAAACGTTCGAATCAATCGGGAAGGCATTGCCGAACCGACGGAATATCGTCGTGACGTCCGATTCAACTTTTAAAGCAGAACACATTGAAGTGTGGCATGATTTAGAACGGCTCGTCGAAGAAAGTCAAAACGAGGAATGGTTTGTCATTGGCGGCGCGACGCTTTATGAACAGACCATGTCGATGACGAGTCGAATTTATGCCACCGAAGTAAAATCCACGTTCGAGGCAGACACGTATTACCCTGAACGGAGCGGTTCATGGACGATTCAAAGTCAGACAGACCATCCGCAAGACGAAAGACATGCATATGCCTTTTCGTTCATACAATTTGAAAAAGCAGACATCGATCATTAATCGATGTCTGCTTTTTAGTCAGGTAGTTTTTCTAACCACTGTTCAATTTTTTTCGTGATGACTTCATCCTGATTATCATCAGCGTAGTCGTCATAAATCGCTTCTAGTTCGGAGGCTGTACGCTTCGAAACCGCGAGGATGTGACTATATTTACCACGCTGTTCTTTCACGGCAGAGAGTGTCCCTCTCGCTTCATGGACTCGGGTATCGTCTAAGACGAACATTTCGATGTTATCGTTACAAGAATATGCTTCATACGGACGATACACGACCTCATAGCGACGATGCTCTTTGGGCAAGCGGTTCGCAAGCGAAGTGTACGTGTTCTCGGACATCGTCACGTAAGCAATCCGCTTTTCCTCACGAACCGCCGACGTGTATCGGACAACCCGATTTCGACCATCACGTTTTGCCTTATAGAGCGCCTCATCTGCGTATGCACACCATTCCCCAAGCGTATATCCTGTCTGGCAGACACGGGTATATCCGATTGATACGGTCACTTGATGCTCGTACGGGAATTCCATCTCTTCAATCCGGGTACGGACGCGCTCTAACACCGATTCGACAATCGCTCGGTCAGATACGTTCAAGAGAATTAAAAACTCTTCTCCTCCATAACGGATGAGTTCATCACTCGATCGAATCGCGTGTCGGATTTCTTCCGAGACCCGATGAAGAACGTCATCCCCATAAGAGTGACCGAACGTGTCGTTCAATTGTTTAAAATGATCGATATCAAGTAGGGCAACAGCAAAGCTCTCACCTGAGCGCTCTAACCTTGAGATGAAGCGAGAAAACGTCGCTTTTAAATATTTTCGGTTGAAGGCACCCGTCAGCTCATCGACAAGTAATGCCTTTGAAACTAAACGAGACTTTTCAATATGTAGACCAAGACGGACTAACCGCTCCTCCATCGGTACCCATGATTCCCAATAATCATCGAATCCGTAGGAATAGGCAGCGAGACGATAATGCTCATTCGTTCCGATAACGATGAGCGGGACGTAAAGTTTTCTCATCTTGCTCACAAACGATTGTATGTCACGTTCTTTAAACTGTGGCCATAGTTCAACGTCCATGATGATGGCTTTTGGGACGTCCTCATAGTCATACTCGACCGCTTCTTCGAGTGTTTGCAAGAATACAGGACGTGCTCCAAGCTTCTCAACACGCGATTTATACCGACTAAATGTCGAAAAACTCGCAGAAAGAATCAAAACGAGGTCCTCATCTTCTTGTTCGATTCCTAGAACGGTATGGATGTATCGTTTCACCGGTGAGATCAAGGTCATTGCCTCTGCTTGGGTAAGGACGCTAGGCAACTCCTTCGCATCAGACTCGACACGACTAAATATTTCTAACAAATGCATAAAGCGTCGCTGTCTAACCTCTTTCTTCACCCAATCAATTAGAAACTCGATATCGGATTTGGGAATTTGTCTAGACTCTGATATTTTTTTTAAAATCATATGTATACGCTCAGTGAGTTGACCTTGCTCCATCTTCGTCCCCCCTACGTTCGTACTCCCCGAATTCTCTTATGTATCGATTATGCGACTTCTACAGATAAAATACAACTATTTCCTTATTTATTTTCTATTGTTTTACATATACATAGGTCTTACGCCCTAAAATAGACATAGGAAAAGCGGTCTTCCGACCGCTTCATGTTATTTTTTCACTTTTAGGTTTGGTGATGTCATCTCTTCAGGACGAATCCATTGATCAAATTGCTCTTCTGTCAATAGTCCCGTTTCCAATGCCGCCTCTTTTAAAGAAGTACCATTTTTATGTGCCAGTTTTGCGATTTTCGCAGCATTTTCATATCCGATATGTGGGTTGAGTGCTGTGACGAGCATGAGCGACTGTTCGACGTTACGAGAAATCACATCATGATTCGGCTCGATCCCGATCGCACAGTGATCGTTGAATGAGTGTAGGCTGTCCGTCAAGAGACGACAAGTCTGCAAGAAGTTATACATGATGACCGGTTTGAAGACGTTTAGTTCAAAGTTCCCTTGGCTCGCCCCGAAACCAATCGTCGCGTCGTTACCAAGAACTTGAGCGGCAACCATCGTGAGCGCTTCACTTTGTGTCGGGTTGACTTTCCCTGGCATGATTGAACTTCCTGGCTCATTTTCAGGAATCGTAATTTCGCCGATCCCCGCACGTGGACCCGATGCCAACCACCGCACATCGTTCGCAATCTTCATTGCATCCATCGCTAACGCTTTTAAAGCACCATGTGTAAAGACGAGTTGGTCGTGACTCGTAAGAGCGTGGAATTTGTTTACGGCCGTGACAAACGGTTTACCTGTCTCTTCAGAAATCTTTTTCGCCACGACTTCCCCAAATTCAGGATGGGCGTTGATTCCGGTACCGACAGCTGTTCCACCGAGAGCAAGCTCTGTCAATGGTTCAATCGTCCGCTCAATCATTTGTTTTGAGAGTTCGAGCATCCGCACCCAGCCGCTGATTTCCTGACCGAGCGTGACCGGTGTCGCATCTTGAAGATGTGTGCGTCCGATTTTGACGATATCCATATACGCTTCCGCTTTTTGCGAAAGAGTTTGGTGAAGGGCATCGATTGCCGGCAAGACGTCATCTTGCACGGAAAGGATGGCCGCAATGTGCATCGCTGTCGGATACGTGTCATTCGAGCTCTGCGATTTGTTGACATCATCATTCGGATGAATCCAAATCGATTGCTCACGCGCATGCAATTTGATATTCGCAATATTCGCGATCACTTCGTTGACGTTCATGTTTGATTGGGTACCCGATCCCGTTTGCCAGACGACGAGTGGAAATTCAGCGTCGTACTTTCCTTCTAAAATCTCATCGGCTACTTCCGCAATGATTTCAGCTTTCTCTTCTTCAAGTACACCAAGTTCAGCGTTGGCGAGAGCCGCCCCTTTTTTCAAGATCGCGAAGGCACGTATAATCTCAAGCGGCATCTTTTCTGCACCGATTTTAAAGTTCTCAAGACTACGTTGCGTTTGTGCTCCCCATTTTGCATCAGCCGGAACTTTAATTTCCCCCATCGTGTCCCGTTCGATTCGATAATCCTTCATGCTCAATTCCCCCTCTATAGTTGACTACGCTTTCATTTTAGCGAAAAACCATCTAAAAAGAAACGACTCAATCCAAAAAGCGACCAAGAATGATCTTAGTCGCTTACTTCGTTCCGTTTAATGCTTCACGTGCAATGACATCTGCACGATTTTCTGCACGAGGAATCCATTTGATAAAGACGTTCGGTAAATCATCATACGCAATCAACGCTTTGAGAAAGAGGGGTTTGGCCGAGGAATCTTTCATGAATCGTTGCTCCAAAGCACGAACAATCACTTCCGCATCGGAGTAGAGCATGAATGACGTCTCTCCTTGCATCGTATGCGCCATTTCAAGTGCATAGGCACAAGCCGCTAATTCTGCATGGACACTGGACAAACCTTGCGTTTGACGCTTGAACGTTGAGACCGTACCGTCTGATGACTTAATCCAGACACCAAGCCCGTTCTCTTCGGTTGTCTGATTTGTTGCTGCGTCAAAATAAATGTGAACCAAATCGATACGCCTCCCAGTCCGTATTAATCGGCGCATGGATATCAATTTGTGACAGACGTTTAGATAAGAGCGCAATCTCTTCATGCCCGTCTAATTTTTTTGCAAACTTCTGATGTGGTGCTTCGAGCGTTGCATTTTGAACGTGCGTGTAGAGCGTTTCGACCGTATCGTAATGTTGAATCAAGATGGTTGCCGTTTTTGGCCCGATGCCACGAACGCCAGGGATATTATCCGAAGAATCACCTTGTAATGCTTTCACGTCGACAAACTGATATGGTTTCACCCCATACATCGCTTCAAACGAACTCTCATTGACGAGTTGTTCTTCACCTTTTTTCGGCATGATTTGAAACACGTTTGGTGACAATAATTGTAGTAAGTCACGATCAGAGGAATAAAGATATGATTCTCCTGGGAACGCTGTCGCCACAGCTCCCATCAAGTCGTCCGCCTCATAACCGGTCAATTCTGATTGTAGAATCCCTCGCTCGTCCAAAGCCGCTCTCAATTTGACATAGTCTTCGAAAAGCGGTTCCGGGAGTCCATTACGCGTCGCTTTATATTCAGGATAAAGGGCATAACGATGCGTCGTTTCTCTCGTCCCGTCCCAAAAGAAAGCGATGTGTGAAAAGTCCGTCGTCCAGGCATCGACTTTTCGAAGCAACCCTTTCACCGTCACATCCGGGTCGAGTGCTCTTCTCCGCTCCGTTGCAAAATAATACCGTGATAATAAGTTAAATCCATCAACGAGAATGAGTTTCATCCTGCTCCACCTCACATGCTTTTAATCCTCGTGCCAATGCATCGGCATCTAGTTCTTTTCCAATCCAGACGAATACCGAACGGTTTCCTTCATGTACCTCGTTCGCAAACGTCGCTCCCATGAGTTGATTCGTTGCTTGAATGACGAATTTTCGATTCTCATCCTTTAGACGAACAATTGCCTTCATCCGATAGATTGAATCCTCATAATGCATCAATACCTCACGAACATATCGCGTCACGCGTTCACGAGAGAGCGGACGATCTGCATTCAACGTGACGGCCCGAAGCGAAGAGACAGATTCGGTCGCTTCTGTAAGTCGACTCAATTGTTCTTCATCGACTCGCGACAGTTGGAACGTGTTTTCAAGAAGGTCAAATTCCCCTTCAGTCTGGAACGTTTCTACCACACGAACGGTCGGATTGATTTGATTGATACGTGCTCGGGCATGTTTCAATTCCTCGCTCGAGACTAAATCTGTCTTGTTTAATAAAATCATGTCCGCATACGCGATTTGATGAATGCCTTCTTTGAATAAGTCGCGCTCCATTTGACTGGCATCGACGACAGTCAAGATGGCGTTCATTTTAAAATGTTGACGTAAGTACTCGTCGTAATAAATCGTCTGGATGATTGGGGCTGGGTCGGCAACACCAGTCGTCTCGATGATGATTCGGTCAAACGTCTCCTTTTTCGCCACGAGTTGATAAAATGTCTTACTCAAATCATTTTGAATCGAACAACAAATACAGCCATTCGATAGTTCGATTTGCTCCTGGTCCATTTTTACAATCAACTGTTCATCAATATTGACCGCCCCGAGTTCATTGACAATCAAACAAATCTTCTCTTCTGTCGCAGCAAGTAGACGGTTCATATACGTCGTCTTTCCTGCTCCTAAAAATCCGGTCACTAACTGAACGGGAATCATAGTACCACCCTTTTCTTACAAATCTTCGTGCGCACGAGCCCATTTCTCATAGCGTGCGTCTAATAAATCAATCAAGTGAAGCATCCACGCTTCTGTCGTCATCGGTAATACACTCGAACCCCACTCACGTTTCCCATGATGCGATAAGATCATATGCCAAATACGGTGATGGACATCAATCGGCAGACGGACGTCTGCACGACGCAGCGTTTCTTCGAATAGAAGTCCACCATACGGCATATGCCCGATTAACATTCCTAGCGGATTGATGGAGATCCCTGTCGTCTCACTCGTTCCTTCGACAGGCGACAGTTTTTCAAAACGGTTCGGGCTCGATAAAAGGTGACTGTATTCATATATTTTTCCGATGTCATGGAAGAGGATTCCTAGCGCAAGCTCATCCCAATTGAGTGGTTCCTTCCGCTCTGCCATCGCTTCACATGCCGCATATAATGATTCGAACGTACCTTTATAGGCTTGTTCGATTTTAACACCGTTCATCGTATTCCAAAGGTCGACTTTATGCAACTGCTCGGCTTCTTTGATCACACGAAACACCATTGCCAAATAGTCGTCCTGCTCCTGAATCCGGTATCCGAGACGCAACATGCAGGCGGTATGCTTCAGCAATCCTCCTGCGTAATTGTGATGGTGATAAAGAGCTGCAGGCGAAAGTACAAAGTCATCCCAGACGAAGTCGAGGAGTCCGTAGGCAATCTGTTGATAGGTCGGTGATAACGTATCGATTAAACTGAACAACTCATCTGCAAACTGTTCCATCGTCTCATCACCCGGTAACCCTGGGAGTAAAGAAATCGCCTCATCTTTTGAAATCGGTTGGACACGATCGATTGTAATCGACTTAGCACCGTCCGGTTTCGGATAGACATCGATTTTCCCGGACAATTCGATGACACCCGATTCATAGATTGGAAGTAGTTCACTCTCATTTCCACGTAGCCAATGCTTCGCACGCATCATCCCGCTCGCCGTCGTGACACTTAACTGTAGCCATTTCGCCCCGCTTTTCCCTTCTCTCACTTCTACCGTACTAACGAGCGCTTTCGTCTGAACAGGAGCCCCGTCTGGCAACTGATCTAACCGCTCTTTCGATTTTTCAATATGTGGTATTTGAAATCTTTCACGGTTCGTCGATAAACCTGTGACCGAATCAATTTGTTGATAATAATTCATGAACATTCCCTCCTCGCATCTTCTGACATTGTATCGCGTTTCTACACATTAGGCGAACATACTTTCTAGTAGGGTCATGATTTCACATTCATTATATTGAAAGCGCTTACGATTATTGGTACGATAAAGATAGTTCTACAAAGGGGGAAACGATAATGATTTCATTAATCGATACGTATGAGCGTTTCATCGCCTCGGGGGAAGCGACACGTTATGCACAAGAGCAACAATCCATTGAACATATTCTACAAGCATCTAGTTGTCCGGTAGAAATGAAGGACTTAGAACAGTCACTCACTCATCTTTCCGGTAATCCATATACAAAAGATGAATCACTCGATAAAATCGTCGAACACGAGATGAAAGGCGCCATGGCCGCTCTCGAGCTATCTGGTTACCCACTTCAAACACCACTCGCGAAAGCGGTCATCCTATCTGCTTTCACACGGACAAACCGTCTTAACATTGATAAGTTGAAAGAACTGAGCCATGCCGACCTGTTAGTCCGGATTCAATCGGCAGAACGCGCATGGAAACGAACATATACATTGTTACACCGTTCGACGCCGACACAAATTTGTGGCCAAATGGATTCGCTCCTCGGTGGCTGCGCCGTCCAGCGCGTCCTAGAGGCAATCAAACAGCCCGGTACGTCAAAAACAGCATAAGAAAAGGAGCGGTCCCCGGGCCGCTCCTTTTCTCATGCTTATCCTTCTGTTACTTCGACTGCATCTGGCTCGTATAACGTGACGTTACGTGCCGGTGAGAATGTTGAGATCGCATGCTTATAGATCAATTGTTGACGACCTTCTGATTCGACGATGACAGTGAAGTTATCGAATGATTTGATGACACCTCGAATTTGAAACCCGCTCACTAAAAAGACGGTCGTTGGAACCATTTCTTTTCGGAGTTGATTCAAAAAATGGTCTTGGATGTTGTAGCTCGCTTTCATGCTGGATTCCCCCTAGTCTTTATCTCTTTAAAATAATCGGAATTTTCGAAAAAACTCCTCTACATCATCATAAATATTTTTATATGATAGTTCAAATGATTTTCGCCCCATATCCACCCAAATTCCATCAAATTGATGACGGAACCACGTCAATTGTCGCTTTGCAAACTGTCTCGTATGTTGTTTCAACAAGTCTGTCGCACGGTCTTTCGAAATTTTTCCCTCAACATACGGAATGATTTCCTTATACCCGATGGCTCGCATCGCCTGAGTATCTCGATATCCTTTCGCCATCAAGCTCTCTACTTCCTCTACAAGTCCTGCTTCCATCATCGCATCGACCCGTTGATTGATTCGGTCATAAAGAAGTTCCCGGTCAGCGTGGAGGACGAATAATCGGTAATCATAATGTTCAGACGGCGCGCTATCTGTCGTCTGCGTATCACCTTGCATCGCTACTTCGAGCGCTCGCACGACGCGACGGACGTTATTCGGGTGAATCGTAGCCGCACGTTCCGGATCAAGTTGAACTAATCTTTGATGTAACGCCTCACGTCCTTCGACTTCTGCCAACCGTTCGAGGTCAGCCCGCAACGCCTCGTCCACAGGTCGCTTCACAAATTCATAGTCATATAAAATCGAACGAATGTATAAACCTGTTCCTCCGACAATAATCGGTAATTTGCCACGGGCATAAATATCATCAATGGCTGCACGAGCCAACTGTTGAAAAGCTGCGACACTCATTGCATCATCCGGGTCACAAATATCAATCAAATGATGCGGGATTCCTTCGGCTTCTTCTTTTGTTACTTTTGCCGAACCGATGTCCATGCCCCGGTAAACTTGAACCGAGTCACCTGAGACAATCTCGCCGTCGAACGCTTTCGCGAGTTCGATACCCGTCTTTGTTTTCCCAACAGCAGTTGGTCCTACGATGACGACGACAGGTGTTTTTTTCATACTTCTCACTCCTCAATTAAAAACCCGTCTCCTCATGAGACGGGCCATCAAATTCTTCTTTTTATTCTATCATCAAATACAACGGCAAACAGCATCCAACCACATAAAAGTAATCCGAGTAATAACACGAGTCCATCACTCATCTGCTTTCGCCTCCTTTAGCATCCTCATTCCCACTTTTCACATTTTAGACACAAAATAAATGAAAAAAAAGCACACTCGTGAAGAGTGTGCCACAGCTTGTTGACAAATAACATGTTCGAATTCGTCCTTCCGGCGCCCACGCTTTCCGCAGGCAATCCCGGAGCCGCATCGCGACTCAAGTCGCTGCTGGGTCTCCGTCGGATTGCTTTC
>NZ_JACSKL010000022.1:0-18159 GCF_018617585.1 Exiguobacterium sp. s129 | reverse complement strand
AAGTAGTTGGGGGATCTCCCCCTGTGAGGATAGGACGTTGCCAGGCAACAACAGAGAGGACGACCGAGCATACGCTCGGTCGTTTTTTTGTATGTACGATGAAATCGAACTCCGTATTTATATCGCTTTTATTATGAAACTCCGAACAATTCTCATCATCTATAGGGGAATGAACACAATTCTGACTTTTCTGAACATCGGGAATTGAATTGCACTTTTGCGTTATACCTGTTACCATTACAGAAATATTTCGAAACAAAGATGTAGGTAGAACGAGAAAGGGGCCATCAATTTTTATGTGGGAAAACAAGTTTGCAAAAGAAGGTTTAACGTTTGATGATGTATTACTCGTACCGAGGTTCTCAAATGTTTTACCGCGTGACGTTGATTTAAGCACAAAGCTCTGTGAAGGATTAGAATTGAATATCCCAATCATCAGTGCGGGTATGGATACCGTCACGGAAGCTCCGATGGCAATTGCTATGGCCCGTCAAGGCGGCTTAGGTGTCATTCACAAGAACATGTCAATGGAAATGCAGGCTGAGCATGTCGATCGCGTTAAGCGCTCAGAGAATGGTGTCATCACAAATCCTTTCTATTTAACTCCAGATCGTCAAGTGTATGATGCTGAGTATTTGATGAGTAAATATCGCATTTCTGGCGTACCAATCGTCAACTCAGAAGAAGAACGTAAGTTGATTGGTATTTTGACGAATCGTGATCTTCGTTTCATCAAAGATTATTCAACCGTCATCAAGGATGTGATGACAACGGAAAACCTCATCACTGCAAAAGTAGGTACATCGCTTGAGGAAGCAGAACGTATTCTTCATCAACACCGCATTGAGAAACTTCCACTCGTCGATGAAGCTGGCGTATTGAAAGGTCTCATCACGACAAAAGATATCGAGAAGGTCGAGCAATTCCCAAACGCGGCAAAAGACAAGCAAGGTCGTCTTCTTGTAGCAGCTGCAGTCGGAGTAACAAAAGATGCAGCATCACGTGCTCAAGTACTTGTAGAAGCAGGCGTAGATGCATTGGTTATCGATACAGCACATGGACATTCGGCTGGTGTGCTTGAAAAAGTTCGTGAGTTGCGCGATACGTTCCCATCGCTCCCAATCATTGCAGGAAACGTGGCTACTGCTGAAGCGACACGTGCTTTGATTGAAGCTGGAGCATCGGTCATCAAAGTCGGAATTGGACCAGGATCAATCTGTACGACACGCGTCGTTGCAGGCGTTGGTGTTCCACAAATCACAGCTGTATATGATTGTGTCACAGAAGCAAAAGAGCATGGTGTATCAGTCATCGCTGATGGTGGAATCAAGTACTCAGGCGATATCGTCAAAGCCATCGCTGCTGGAGCAAACGCTGTCATGCTTGGTAGCTTGCTTGCTGGTGTGAAAGAGAGCCCAGGCGAAATGGAAATTTACCAAGGTCGTCAGTTTAAGACATACCGTGGTATGGGATCTGAAGCATCGATGAAGCGCGGTAGCCAAGACCGTTACTTCCAAGAAGCAGACAAAAAGTTCGTTCCAGAAGGAATCGAAGGACGTGTCGCCTATCGTGGCGAACTCGCTGACACGGTATATCAATTGATTGGTGGTCTTCGCTCAGGTATGGGATACTGTGGCGCTGCCGACATCCGTGCCCTTCGTGAAGACACACAATTCATTCGTATGACGGGTGCGGGTCTTCAAGAAAGTCACCCACACGATGTCAATATCACAAAAGAAGCACCGAACTACTCACGCTAATGTAAAAAGCCGCCATCCTGTACACTCAGGATGGCGGTTATTTATTTGCGCTTCTCTACTAAAATCACGGTACCACCTTGATCTTGAGCAGGAAGTGAGACGGTGACTTTACCATTCTTTTGAACGATGTATTGTTTACCACTATATCGGTCAATCAAAATGGTTTTCGCTTTATACGATGTATTGAAGGAAACGGTTTGCGCTTTCTCTTTCGTATTTAATCCGACGAGAACCGATTGTTTTCCATAACTTCGTTTGAAGATTGAATAGCCAGCCTCAGAATTCGAAACGATGGACGAACGTGTCCCTTTACTGAATACGTGCGAATAGTCTGCACGGATATTCAAAAGTTTTTGATAGTGCGTATGCATCGCTTTTCCTTCACCTTTGACGCGAGACCAGTCGAAGTCATAGCGATTTTCATTGAACTCGCCTTTATCCATATCGCCCGCATGCTTCCCAGATTGACCGACTTCTTCTCCGTAATAGATTACAGGCTGACCTTTCGCCGTGATTTGAAGAGAGGCTGCGACCATTTGCTTACCAGTGTCCCCGCCTGCCCGCGAGACGAGGAAGCCGTCTTCATCATGACTACTCAAGAATTGTCCGAGCGTCGCTTCGTTCGATAATTGCGTATTACGATATTGAAGCGCCTTTTCAACGTCTTCGATATTGCCATTTACGAATCGTTCAGCCTGATATTTAAAATCAAAGTCGAGCAAGGAATCCATTTGACCACTTCTTAAGTATCCGCCTGTGTTGTTGATACTCGCCCCGTAGTGCTCCCCAATCAATTTGAAATTCGGTTTGATTGCCGTTAATTCATTTTTAAATGATTTCCACGTTGTGGAGTCCACGTGTTTGACCGTATCGACACGGAAGTAATCAATCGTGTTACCTTTTTTCGTTTTCGACCGTTTGATCCAATCTGTCTGCCATTTCACCAACTGTTCTCGAACGGCAGCTTCTTCCGTCTTGAAGTCGGGAAGACCGGATAGCGACATTTTGAGATCGTCTCCGTTGACCGGATTTTCACGAATCATCCCATCGAATACTTGTCGTTCTGCATCCGTTGGGAAGTTTGTGACAGATGAGCTTGCTCCAGGCTCCATGCCGTAGCCGGGATGGTTCAAGACGACGTCGACCATAATCTTCATTCCACGTTTATGCGCTTCATCAATCAGTTTATGGAAGGCAGCCATATCCCCGAGATGTTCATCAAGTTTTTCAAAGTTTTTGGCCCAATACCCATGATATCCATATTGAGAACCGTCTTTTCCATATCGTAAATCCCAATCGATGTTATCCACAATTGGAGTAATCCAAATCGTATTGATCCCAAGGTCGTCTAAATAATCGAGTTTTTTCGTGACACCTGCAAAATCGCCACCATGGTAAGACTCAGGATGATCTTTGTCATAGTATTCACGATTCGGGTTGTCATTGGATAAATCTCCGTTGTAGAAGCGATCGGTGAGCATGAAATAGATGCGCGCCTCATCCCAGTCAAACGCTTGTTTTTCCTTCATCGTTTTAGGGACGACACGAATCGTTGTTTTCGAGCGATGAACGTTTCCATATTGGTCGATTGCAGTGACGGCAAGCGTCTTATTTCCAGGTTTGACTGTGTCTTTCACCGCGATTGTTTGGGCGTTTAACGCACGATCAATGTGTAACTTTTCAGGACCGCCGAGTGGGCGTGCATCGATATAGAGTTCTCGGAGTGTCACACCTTTTGGCAAGGTCGGGTTTACTCGAACAACCGCATTTTCACGAGAGCTGATGGCTTTCGGACTGACAGAAGAAGTGAGTTTGACTGTTGGTTGACGATATTCGATTTGAGAAGCCTCGAAATAAGGATCTTTCACTTCAGTCGTGACGCCGTCCTTCGTGACGAGATACGTGTAGTCATGGATTCCTTCAGGTAAACGTACCGTGTGGCGGAACCACTCGTTTTCTGGCTCATAAGTCATCGGGTACGTCGCGCCATTGATTTTGAGTGCGACCTGATCGATTTCATCCATTTCTCCTGCTTCATAGAGTGCTACATCACGATAGAAGAATTGAACCCCATCTGTACCGTATTCGGGACCACTGATTGTCGGAACTTGATGGAAGGTACCTTTTCCGCTTTCGACGACGACCTTCGTGACGCGATCTTCTCCGAGCGTGACGTATCTGTCTTCTCCATAAGCATCCTTAACGGCCCAGTCCGTGCCTTTTCGAATGACAAACCCAACTTTCGTGGCGTCTTGACCAACCGGGATACGGAAGATGGCCCCATCGTCAGTTATCCGGTATGGATCGACTTGTCCGTCTTTTTTCCCTGTGCTCCATGTCCATAAGTTCCAATCCGTATAGTCATGATCGGCACGGACATACTTCATTTCGATATAGCGTGTCGTTTCCCAAGGATCAGCGAGCTTTGTTGCTGTTTTGAAAGTAGTCGTCAATGCCGGGAGTGTTGTATTCGAAATCGTTCCAGTCACTGCACCTTCTGGAATAGTGGCCGTATATGACGTATTGAGAGCGAGAGCCTCTTTCGGTTGAAGTGTCACGCTCGTACCGTTCGTCGTCACATCAACCGGGACACGCGTCTCCCCTTGTTGTAAGGTAACCGATGTGGAATCCAAACGGACGGGTTCATTAAATGTCCATGTGATTGGAGCAGACACATCCACATCAATGGATGATGAGGCCGGGGTCACAGACGCAACTTCAAGTTGGTCAATCGTCTCTACCCCATTTAAGGTGAACGGGGCACTATAAACAGATTGTGTGGATGGCGTGGCAGACACGTTCCAACTATTGGCCAATTGATTGGCAGCGTTGCTCGGAATCGTATCGAACGCCCCATGTTCTCCGGCGTTATTTCCGCTTAATACAGTTAAGGCGCGTACTTGATCTCCATTGTTTAAGCCGAGCAATGACAGAGGAACTTTTCCTTCAAATCCTTTCGTTCGGTCTAAGGCAAAAGCCGCACCGTTCAACTGATTCAATTGTAAAAGTGGTTTCTCTTGACCCGCCTGATAAAGAGCAGCCTCTTTTACATTCTGATCGCCATCGACTCGGACGAGAATATGATACTGAGGTGCCTTGTCGACACCTTTAAAATCGAATGGATAGCCGAGGGGATTCGTCGATACACCTGAATCTTCATCGTTGATTTGAAGGGCGATGTTGATGTATTGCCCGTTGTCTCCCCAGTTCGGGACATTATTCGCGTCTACGTAAAAATAAAGGTGTTGGGCATCATTGTTTATGTATAAATCACCGACATCAAATCCTTGCCATCCAGCAGTGGGCGAACTTGCGAGGGCGGGAATATTAGCCCAATCTGTTTTTGCCCCATCAATCGTGATTGCAGTCGGTTCAGCCAATGCGTTCATCGGAACCCCGGCTTGAATGAGCAATACACCGGACAGGAATAAAGTCGAAGCCTGATGAGCAGTTTTTTTCTTCATGAGACACCTCTTTTGTTTGAGTTAAGTTGCACAATTTTATGCAAACGTTTTCAAAAGTAGTTTAGCGGAAGTTGTAAGCGCTAACAATATGTTTTTGAAAAAACAATAAATAACCGCGTCTCCTGTTGGTTGAGGAGATGCGGTCATGATTCAGTAGTGACGAGTGAACCTTTGACGATGAGTCGTTCCGTCGTATCGAACGTACAAGTGATCAATGTAAGGGTAGGAATAGCTGTTTCATCTAATACATCAACTCGTTCAGGAGAGACGGTCTCAAGCGATATCACGACGTATTCGTAAGTGTGCGTATCATCTCGAAGATAGATTTTCATACCAACATGGACTTCATGGAGTGGACCGAATAGAGCGGTCGCATGTTGTAAATAATGACCGGCCAGTGCGTAATTGCCTTTTCCCATTTCTTGATCAGGATGCATGGTTCCCGCTCCGACGGCGAGACTCTCATCATCTAACCCTTTTATGATCGGGAGCTCTAGTGAAACATCTGGAATCGAAATGACACCGATTGTCGGCAACTGATGAAACCGATTGCGCGCTTGTAAGACGTCCGTTAAAGAGAGTGGTGTGACTGCCGCAAAATCATAACTCGACTCAATTTCACTCTCGTCTTGTAATTCCATATGTTCAACGACATATTCACTCGTTGAACTGGCGATATTCTCTTTCCAAATCGAGCTCGTTAAAAAGAAGAGACCGCTGCCGAGTAAACAGATTCCGATGATCCATCGGACGTGTCGCTTCATGGAGTCACTCCTTTCGGGATTTCCCAGGCATCCATCAACTGATCGATCACATTCGGTAACGATGATTCAGGCAAGTGTGCAAAGCCAAACAAAAATTGTATGTGCGAATCTGGGTGTACGATGCGATAGTCGTTCATCGATTTGATGGCGATTTCAGACGATTCAGCGGATTGTTTCAATTCTTGCTCTGTCCGATTGCTGATGACGGTCAAGACAACGTGCAATCCAGCGCTCGCACCTGTCACTGTGACAATTGGTTCGAATGGGCGGAAGGCGGCGAGCACGATCTCTAACTTGCGGCGGTATATTTTTCGCATCCGATTCAAATGCTTCTCGAAGTCACCACTCGACATAAATAGAGCCAACGTATGCTGTTCGAATCGTGGGACGCTACACGTGAAGTAATGATGTCGCTCTCGGTAACGATTCAATAGAGGTGTTGGTAACACCATATATCCAATACGAAGGGATGGCATGAGTGATTTCGAGAAAGTACTGATATAGATGACACGTTCGTTCGGGTCCATACTTTGAAGAGAGGGGATGGGTTTACCACTATAACGGAACTCACTATCGTAATCGTCCTCAATGATATACGTCTGGTGAACGAGCGCCCAATTCAATAAACGTTGGCGTCGACTGACGGATAGGACAGTACCTGTCGGAAATTGATGGGCAGGCGTTACGTATAGCGCATCGATTGCATGACGTTCGAGCTCACTGACACAAACGCCACTTTCATCTACGGGGATTGGGATAGAAGTGCGCCCCTGTTGCTCGAATAAAAGACGAGTGAGCGGATAGCCGGGATCTTCAATGCCAAAGACCGATGCGTCAGGTAACAAATCCAAAAGCTGTGGAAGGAGTTGTTCCGTCCCTGATCCGACGATGATTTGTTCGGGTGAGCATTGGACGCCTCGTGAATGATAGAGATAGGTCGCAATTTCCTGTCGTAGTTCGAGATCCCCTTGGACGGAACCTAGCGCGAGTAGTTCATGATGAACTTCATCGACAACGTTCTTGACGTGTCGTTTCCAACGTTCAAACGGAAAAGCAGTCGTATCGATTTGACTTGGCGATACATCGTACGTATATGTCTTTTTAAGTGGAGACGGCGTGATGGTGCTGCTCGATCGCCGGACGTACAGTTCCTCTTGCGGCAACACATAAAATCCTTTCCGGGGAACGGATTCAATGTACCCTTCGGCGAGTAACTGGGCGTAAGCGAACTCGACTGTCGTCTGAGACACATCCAAAAATTGAGTCAGTTTACGTTTCGAAGGTAACTTAGTACCCGTCTTTAATGTATCGTCGACGATAGCATCCCGAATGTGTTTATATAACTGCTCATATAGCGGGATGGATGAGTCTTGTTCAAGTGAAAAGGTAAGCATATCCATAAAACGACGTTCCTTTCTTTACAAACCGAAAAAGAAGTATAAGAGAAAACCGAGGATAACCAAGGTTGAGACAATTCCAGGTGTACCAAATGAGGCGCGATGACCTCCTTCAAACGGATCACGGTCGAACATATTGATTCCTCCTTTATACTTCAACACGTTCGAGATAGTAGCCATAGAGTCCTTTTTCCAAACTGACCACTTTAAAAAATAAGAATCTGGCACTTTTAATATAGTCAATCCAGCTTATACTAGCAAGTAGAACATGAACTCATGGAGGGATTTTAATGGAAAAGAGACAAGTGGGAACAGATAAAGTAAAACGTGGGATGGCTGAAATGCAAAAAGGTGGCGTCATCATGGACGTCATCAACGCAGAGCAGGCAAAAATTGCTGAAGCTGCAGGTGCGGTTGCTGTCATGGCACTTGAACGCGTACCTTCGGATATCCGTAAAATGGGTGGGGTTGCCCGTATGGCCGACCCAACAATCATTGAAGATGTCATGGGAGCAGTATCTGTTCCAGTTATGGCGAAATGCCGTATCGGACATATCGCTGAAGCGCGTGTCCTCGAGTCGATGGGGGTCGACTTTATCGATGAGAGTGAAGTATTGACGCCAGCAGATGAAGAGTTCCATTTGTACAAACGCGACTATACAGCACCGTTCGTATGTGGAGCACGTGACCTTGGCGAAGCGGCTCGTCGTATCGGCGAAGGCGCGGCAATGATTCGTACAAAAGGTGAGCCAGGAACAGGGAATATCGTGGAAGCGGTTCGTCACATGCGCACCGTACAAGCACAAGTGAAACGTCTCTTGTCGATGAGCGTGGATGAAGTCATGACAGAAGCTCGTGATCTCGGAGCTCCATTTGAAGTGCTTATGCAAATTCGTGAAGCGGGTCGTCTCCCTGTCGTTAACTTTGCGGCGGGTGGAATCGCGACACCAGCGGATGCTGCCTTGATGATGCACCTCGGAGCAGATGGTGTCTTCGTCGGATCTGGTATCTTCAAAGCGGAGAACCCAGAGAAATTCGCACGTGCCATCGTAGAAGCGACAACGTACCACGATGACTATGAGCGAATCGCGCACCTTTCAAAAGGATTAGGTGAGGCGATGAAAGGACTCGACGTCCGTACGCTCAAAGATGAAGAACTCATGGCACCACGAGGCTGGTAAGATGGTAACGATTGGCGTATTAGGGATGCAGGGTGCAATTCGTGAGCATGTTCGCATGCTTGAAGCGCTCGGTGCTCAAACCGTTGTAGTCCGCTCATTGAAAGACTTGAAAGCAATCGATGGATTAGTCTTACCAGGTGGAGAAAGTACCGCGATGCGACGTTTACTCGATCGTTATGAGTTACTTGAGCCACTTCGCGACATGGAGACGTTACCGATGTTTGGCACATGTGCCGGCATGATTCTTCTTGCGAATGAAGTCGAAGGGTATGACGCCCACTTAAAGAAAATCCCGATGACAGTAAAACGTAATGCATTCGGACGTCAGGTCGACAGTTTTGAAGTCGATCTTCCGGTAAAAGGAATCGATGAGCCGGTCGAAGCGGTCTTTATTCGTGCCCCACAAGTAGCGCGAGTTGAACCGGAAGTAGACGTGCTCGCCGAAGTTGAGGAAGCGATTGTAGCAGTTCGTTATAACCAGTACCTTGCTTGTTCGTTCCATCCGGAATTGACGGAAGATTTATCATTGCACCGCTATTTTATCGAGATGGTTAAAGAAAATCAGAAGCAATATGCATAAGTTTGAGGGACCTCATGAAAAGGGGGTCCTTCAAACTTATTTTTTGTTACACTGAACAAAGAAGCGTATAGAAAGGGGAAACTATGTGAAGGCTCGCTATTTAATCATGATGTTTGTTGCCATGTTGCTTGTACAAGTAATCGTACCCTCAGTCGCCTCTGCGGCCGCGCCAAAAGTCGACGCGGCGAGTGCGATGCTCGTAGACGTGACGACAGGTCAGGTCTTATTTACAAAACAGGAAGATGCCATGCTTCAACCGGCTTCGATCACAAAGTTGATGACAGCATTTTTGACGCGTGAAGCAATCGAAGAAGGAAAGCTCAGTTGGAATCAGGAGGTTACACCGAGCGACGCTGCCTTGGCGCTGACGAGAAAACCGGGACTAGCAAGAATCCCGCTACTGAATAAACCGTATACCGTCAAAGAGTTATACGATGCAGCACTAATTCGTTCGGCGAACGAAGCGGCTGTGACGCTCGGGGAAGCGGTGTCTGGTTCAGAAGAGGCGTTCGTCAAAGAAATGAATCGTCGAGCGGATGAATTAGGGATGACACAAACGACGTTCGCGAATGCATCGGGACTCGATTCTGTATCAGCCGGTCTACCAGGAGATAATTTGACATCTGCCAACGATTTAATGAAGTTGGCGATTGCATATTTGACGACTTTTCCGGAAGTGCTCGACGTGACGAAACGGGCATACGTGGATGTCGACGGTGTCCGCTTTGACGCGACGAACCGAATGCTCGCCGACCGAGATCTCGCCTATCCGGGGATGCTCGGCTTTAAAACGGGAACAACGAATGAGGCAGGCTATTGCTTTATCGGTGTGTCGACACGGGATGGTCGCACTGTGTTATCCGTCGTTCTTGGCGCACCATCTGATGAGGGGCGCTATGTAGCGACGAAAGCGTTACACGACTATGCGTACTCAGATTTCGTCATGACACCGATTTTACGGACAGGGGAAACCATTTCGGAAACGGCAACGGTCTCTCAAGGTGAAACGGAACAGGTCACTGTTCGTACGACGAATGACTTTGAAGTGTTAGTCGAAAAAGGGAAACCTGTCCCGGAACCGAAAGTTGAACTGCTCGAACTAGACGCTCCGGTCAAGGTCGATACACAGGCAGGCACGGTTACCATTGACTCCTCGGATCAAGTTCGCTATTTAGAAGGAGAGACACCTCCGAAGATGACGCTTGTCACGGCAGAGGCGGTTGATACGGCTTCGTTTTTGACGAGAATGACGCGAGCGTTTGTTGATTTCCTCGATCAAATCAGATTGGCACTTGGAAAAATCAGTCTTGTCGAACAAGTTCAGATGTTGTAAAGTAAGATTAATTCAATGACAGATGCGATGATGAGAATAAGTACGTTACGTACGTCTACTGACAGAGAGCTAGTGGTTGGTGCAAACTAGTGAGATGGCGTAACCGAATCGGCCTCGGAGCATTGGCTTGGAAACAAGTCACGTTTGGCACACGTTACGTGCATCGAGTGGCTCATGCATTTGGGCAACGAGGGTGGCAACGCGGATCCAAGGTGGTTCGTCCCTTTCCTACGGGAAAGGGACGTGCCGCCTTTTTTATATGAAAAAAGGAGGAACAGCAATGTTAGACATTAAACGTTTACGACAAGATTTTGAAGGGATTAAAGAAAAGTTAGCTTACCGTGGAGAAGATTTGAGTGCACTTGACCGCTTCCCGCAGTTAGAAGAAAAGCGCCGTGACTTGATTAACGAAGTGGAAGTAAAGAAAGCGAAGCGCAATGAAGCGACAAAACAAATCGCTGAATTAAAACGCAACAAACAAGATGCAGAAGGTCCAATCTTGGAAACACGTCGTCTTGGGGATGAAATCAAATTGTTGGATGAGGAGTTACGAGAAGTAGAGGCAGAGCTCAACTTGATCTTGCTCAGCATTCCAAACATCCCACATGAGTCAACTCCAATCGGTGAGACAGAAGACGATAACGTGACGATTCGTGAAATCGGAACGAAGCCTGATTTTGATTTCGAGCCGAAGCAACATTGGGACGTGATGGAAGACCTAAAAATCGTCGATGTCGAGCGCGCTGGAAAAGTAACGGGTAGCCGTTTTGTCTTCTATAAAGGATTAGGTGCTCGCTTAGAACGTGCTCTGATCAACTTTATGATGGACCTTCATTCAGACGAGCATGGATACTCAGAAGTATTGCCGCCGTACATGGTCAATCGTGATTCGATGATTGGAACAGGTCAACTTCCTAAATTTGAAGAAGATGCGTTCAAAGTAGAGGACACGAACTACTTCCTCGTTCCAACAGCTGAAGTGCCAGTTACAAACATGCACCGTGAAGAAATCATCCCGGAAACACAGCTTCCGATTACGTATACAGCATATAGCGCTAACTTCCGTTCTGAAGCCGGTTCAGCTGGTCGTGATACACGTGGCTTGATTCGTCAGCACCAGTTCAACAAAGTCGAGCTCGTCCGCTTCGTGAAACCAGAAGAGTCATATGAACAACTAGAATTATTGACAGGTCATGCTGAAGAGGTATTGAAGCGCCTTGGACTTCCGTATCAAGTACTCAGCATGTGCACGGCAGACCTCGGCTTCACAGCTGCGAAAAAATATGACATCGAAGTATGGATGCCAGCACAAGGGATGTATCGTGAGATTTCTTCTTGCTCTAACTTCGAAGATTTCCAAGCGCGTCGTGCGGGAATTCGCTTCCGTCGTGATGCCAACGCGAAACCAGAATTCGTTCATACATTGAACGGCTCAGGATTGGCAGTCGGTCGAACGGTGGCAGCGATTTTGGAAAACTATCAACAGGCAGATGGATCAGTCGTCATTCCGGAAGTGCTTCGTCCTTACATGGGTGGGAAAGAAAAGATTGAAATGCCGAACTAAACACTTGAGCCGCCTCGATTTTGAGGCGCTCAATTTTTTTTAATGTTTTTTCACAAAAGGGTTTGACATCTGTCTCTTCAGTTGGTACTATAAATCATGTCGAGCGACACTGTTGCTCACGAATTGCATATGAGCTTTGGAGGTGTACCCAAGTGGTTTAAGGGAACGGTCTTGAAAACCGTCAGGGGTGTAACAGCCTGCGTGGGTTCGAATCCCACCACCTCCTCCATTTCTTTTTTGGAGGCTCACACAATTTTATATCTTTTGGAGGTGTACCCAAGTGGTTTAAGGGAACGGTCTTGAAAACCGTCAGGGGTGTAACAGCCTGCGTGGGTTCGAATCCCACCACCTCCTCCACTTTCTTTTTTTTACACTTTTTTAGGCCTGGAGTTGTACCCAAGTCCGGCTGAAGGGGACGGACTCGAAATCCGTTAGGAGTCGCAAGGCTCGCGTGGGTTCGAATCCCACCAACTCCGCTTTCAATCGGGCATCTGCAGAGGCAGATGCATTTTTTGTATCCACAGACATATGCGCTGTGGATTTTTTTATGCACAAAAAAGAGAGATCACGCTTTTGATGGCGTAATCCCTCTGTATGATTATCTAACTTTTGCTTCGCGAGCAATCGTTAACTGCTTTTCGATTTTTTCAAGGATGAGTTCGACTGAATCTGGGTCTTTGATGAGATCGTACTCTTCAATCGAGAGGCGTAGTACTGGGCACAAGTTGAAGTTGTTGATCCACTCTGTGTAGCGTTCGTACATCTCTTCCCAATAAGCGATTGGTGTTTGTTGCTCCATCTCGCGACCGCGCATCTGGATGCGTTCAAGGACTTGTTCGAACGAACCTTCAAGATAAATCAATAGGTCTGGGTGTGGGAAGAAGGGTGTTAACACCATAGCCTCGAACAAACTTGAATACGTTTCGTAGTCTGTTGGTGACATCGTCCCTTTTTCATAATGCATTTTTGCGAAGATGCCTGTGTCTTCATAGATGGAACGGTCTTGAATGAAGCCGCCACCGTATTGGAAGATTTTCTTCTGTTCTTTAAAGCGTTCTGCTAAGAAGTAAATTTGAAGATGGAAACTCCAACGTTCAAAATCATGATAGAATTTATCGAGGTAAGGGTTCGTATCTACTTTCTCTAGCGACGTTCGGAAGTTTAAAGCATCGGCTAACGAATTGGTAATCGTCGATTTCCCGATTCCAACCATTCCACCGATTGTAATGATCGTATCGTTCGGAATGTTATATTTATCAATCAGCTTCATTTTAATTGTGCTCCTTTAGTTAATTCTAATTCGCGTTCAATCGTCTTGAGGACATGTGTCAAATCGTCCGGATTGTGTACAAAGTCGAGTTCATCCCCACTAAACGAGAGGATTTTCACTTCTGGATGGGCCGCGCGATAGGATTCGACGAACGTCTCATAATCGTGAGCAAGTTGTTCGAGATAATCGCGAGACATATTTTCTTCCACTTCACGTCCACGCAAAGCAACGCGTTTCATCAGTGTCTCAATGCTGGCGTGTAAGTAAATGACGACATCAGGTTTCGGCATATCATGTGTCAAAATCTTATAAATCTGCTCGTACTTGTTTAAATGCGCAGGTTTCAGCGAACGGTGAGCAAAAATCAAGTTTTTGAAAATATGATAGTCCGAAACGACGGATTGCTGTTGACTCAAGTGGTGTTTATGAATATCATCCAACTGCTTG
Organism: Exiguobacterium sp. s129; assembly: GCF_018617585.1. Classification (GTDB taxonomy): domain Bacteria; phylum Bacillota; class Bacilli; order Exiguobacteriales; family Exiguobacteriaceae; genus Exiguobacterium; species Exiguobacterium aestuarii_A. The sequence continues at coordinate 4,399 of NZ_JACSKL010000022.1, read as the reverse complement.
AATCGATTGCATAAGAAGAACATTTCCGTTTGGAAACTCCATTCTTCGATATCTTCATAAAACTTGCCGAGAAATGGGTTCTCTTCTACAATTTCATTCAGCATCTGCATCGAGAAATGCTGACTGATGATATGGGCCAGTGATGTTTTCCCGACACCAATCGGTCCTTCTACCGTTATAAACATATGATGTCATCCTCCATTATCCAAAGTGCAAGTTCCATTCTAGCATAGAATGCGAATGATATGGCGAGGGATTTGATTTTCATTTTTTTTCATAGTGTTAAATAAGAAATGAGGTGAATCGATGGAACGTGATGAACGATTTATGCAGTTGGCCATCGAAGAAGCAAAGAAAGCAGAGGCCATCGGTGAGGTTCCGATCGGCTGTGTGATTGTTAAAGGTGATGAAGTGATTGCGACTGGTCATAATCGTCGTGAAACAGATTTATTGGCAGCGGCTCATGCTGAGATGATTGCGATTGAATCAGCAAATCGATCACTGGGCAATTGGCGATTAGAAGATTGTGAGTTATACGTCACACTCGAACCGTGTCCAATGTGTGCGGGTGCCATTGTGCTATCCCGAGTGAAGCGGGTCATCTTCGGTGCACATGATCCGAAAGGGGGTTGTTGCGGTACGTTGATGAATTTGGTACAAGATGAACGATTCAATCATCAGGCTGACGTAACCGAAAATGTTTTAGCAGAAGAATGTGGACGACTTCTAACTGATTTCTTCCGGGCGCTTAGAGAAAGGAAGAAACAAGAGAGACTTCATCAGAGAGGTTGCAACCCAATCGATTAAACAGTATAATGTAATAGCACTCGAGATAGTGCATAATTTCATTTACCCATTTGCCGTGCTAGGTGGGGAGGTAGCGGTGCCCTGTCACTCGCAATCCGCTGTAGCGAGACTGAATCCCGATTCGAGGGAGTGCGCTGGTGTGGTCTGCCTTATGTAAGTGGCGTTGACGTCTGAGTCCTGCGCAACGGTCACCCATGAACCAGGTCAGGTCCGGAAGGAAGCAGCCTTAAGTGGTGACGTACCGTGTGCCGCAGGGGTGCTTGGGCTGAGCAAACTGCATGAGTAACGCATGTTGACGTGCTTTCAGAAATCGGTGCGCGGCAGATTTATTTTATAACTTCAATCTATGGCCCCAGGGCTGTAGATTTTTTTGTATGATGAGATAGAGAAGAAAAGTGGGGAAGGAGGCGAACTCATGGCGTATCAAGCGTTATATCGAGTATACAGACCTCAGTCATTTCAAGAGGTCGTCGGTCAAGTCCATATCACACGTACGATTCAAAACGCTTTATTAGAGGAGCGGATGTCACACGCATATTTATTTTCAGGTCCACGCGGGACAGGGAAGACGAGCTTAGCGAAAATCATTGCTAAGGCGATCAACTGTGAAAGTGCACCGACACGTGAACCGTGTAATACCTGTCCGACGTGTATCGCTATCACGGAAGGTGCGAGTCCGGACGTGTTTGAAATCGATGCGGCATCAAATAATGGAGTTGACGAAATTCGAGAAATCCGAGACAAAGTCAAATATCCACCGTCTCAAGGGCGTTACAAAGTATATATCATTGATGAAGTGCATATGTTGTCGACAGGTGCATTCAATGCATTATTGAAAACACTTGAAGAACCGCCAGCACATGCGATTTTTATTTTGGCAACGACAGAACCGCATAAAATTCCGGCAACGATTATTTCGCGCTGTCAGCGATTTGATGTCAAACGACATGAAGTGAGTCAATTGCAAACCCGGATGGCCTATATTTTGAATGATCAAGACCATGATTATGATCCGGAAGCATTGAAACTAATTGCACGGGCTGCTGATGGCGGGATGAGGGATGCCCTTAGCTTGCTTGATCAGGCCTTGGCATTTAGCGATGGGCGTCTGACGGAAGAAGCGGTGTTAGAAGTAACGGGTGCTGTGACGGATGAAACACTGCTCGAAATGGCATACGGATTACAGAAAAAAGAGTTGAATGCGATTTTGAGTACGCTTGAAATGATGTTACGTGAAGGGAAAGATTTAAAGCGTTTCATCGAAGACTTAGTGTTCGTCCATCGGGATGCGTTACTGTTGAAAGCATCTCCGCAAGCTGCCGACTTATTAGAGCGTGCTCGTCCGACTGATGAGTTTCGTCAGTTTGTCGAAGCGACTTCGACGGACGAATTGTTCCAAGTGATTGAAGAGCTCAATGAGTGCCAGCAGCAAATGAGGCTGTCGAATCATCCGAAGGTGTTGGTAGAGTTAACGTTCATTCGAATTGCAGAACAAGGTCGCACGATCAGTGAGCAGATGACACAACTTCAAGACCAAGTGCGTGAGTTGAGCCGCGAATTGAATGAAGTGAAGAAGAATGGCGTGACTGTGACAGGTATAGAGGTGGAAAAACCGAAGCCTGCTCCGAAACGGACACAAATCCGAGTGCCGAAAGAGCGGATTCGCCAATTACTTCAGCGAGCTGAGCGGCAGCATTTGAATGCGATTCGCGATAGTTGGGGCGACATCATGACGAATATTCGGATACAGGATGGTCCAATCTTCGCACTCTTCTATGAAAGTGAGGCTGTCCTTTGTGCAAGTGACACCTTACTGGTACAATTTAAAGATGGAATGACATGGCACTATGAACAAGTGAGTTCGAATGGTCGTACGCGTGATGTAATCGAGCAGGCGTTATTTGAAGTTACGGGGATTCGTCGTGAAATTATGGCGGTGCTTGAAACGGATTGGAATGAACTGAAGAATGAGTTCATCCTTCAAAAACAAGCAGAGCGGACAGAACGAGTCGAAGAACCAGAAACTGAAGATCCGTTGGTTGCACAGGCGATGGAACGTTTTGGCGATGTCGTTGAAATCGAAGAAACATAAGGGAGGCGCTCTGAATGCGTGGAATGGGAAATATGAATAACATGATGAAACAAATGCAAAAGATGCAAAAAGATATGGCGAAAGCTCAAGAAGAACTAAAAGAGTTATCAGTAGAAGGTACTGCAGGAGGCGGCATGGTAAAAGTTGTCGTCAGCGGTCATAAAGAGGTTTTAGATGTCATCATTGCAGAAGATGTCGTCGACCCGGAAGATGTAGATATGTTGCAGGATCTCGTCTTAGCAGCAATTAATGATGCGATGAAGCAAGCTGATCAGCTTGTGAATGATAAGATGGGACGTTTCACACAAGGTATGAATCTCCCAGGCTTTTAAGTGAAGAAAGGATCGATGCGAGTTGCAATACCCTGAAGCCATTGGACGATTGATTGAGAGTTTTACGAAACTACCTGGAATCGGTCCTAAAACTGCAGTGCGTTTGGCGTTCCATGTATTAGATATGGAAGAAGACGATGTATTAACGTTTGCGAAGTCTCTCGTCAGTGCGAAACGGGACATCAAATATTGTACCGTGTGCGGTCACATTACAGATATTGATCCTTGTGCAATCTGTAAAGACTCACATCGGGATGAAACGGTAGTTTGTGTGGTTCAAGATTCAAGAGACGTGATTGCCATGGAGAAAATGAGAGAGTATAGAGGGAAATATCATGTTCTTCATGGAGCCATAAGTCCAATGGAAGGGATTGGTCCAGAGGATATTAACGTTTCAAGCTTGCTGACACGGTTACAAGAGAACGAGTCAATCCAAGAAGTGATTTTAGCGACGAACCCGAACATTGAGGGAGAAGCGACTTCGATGTATTTATCACGCTTACTTAAGCCGACAGGAATCCGTGTAACTCGTCTCGCGCATGGTTTGCCCGTCGGTGGGGATTTAGAGTATGCGGACGAAGTGACCTTGTCTCGAGCGATGGAAGGTAGAAGAGAATTATGAAATGGTTTCGTAAGTCGTTAAAAGATGATTATGATCAACGACTACTGACTGAGTTGATGGAAGCGAAAGCTAAGTTTGAGTCGAAACGTCGGATGCTTGAAGTTAGCATCGAAGATACAGGAGAATTAGCGGCTCAAGTGAAGCAAGCAGAAGCTCTTTACTTTTTCTATTTGAAAGAGGCGAAAAAACGAAATGTATCCTTATCGTCTCTCCGTTCATAAGGCGAAGCCGTTGGCTCGCCTTATTTTATTTTTAACCCTATATAATGAAGAAAAAAATATAGTGTGAGTGATTAAAGCATAATTTAATAAATTTCTTAAAACTATTTTAATAAAAGGGTTGCGTGATTAAAGCTTTACTGATATATTAATAGACGTCGCCGAGATAAGCGGCAAACAAAATAAAAAATATTTTAAAAAGTGATTGACCTTTTGTTCTTCACTTGGTAAGATATTAAAGTCGCTAAGAGCGACAGACGAACTTTGAAAACTGAACGATGAGGCAAAAATAAGTTTTACAATTTTTTGAATGAAGCGCAAGCTTCGT
>NZ_JACSKL010000021.1:0-26870 GCF_018617585.1 Exiguobacterium sp. s129 | reverse complement strand
GACGAAGCTTGCGCTTCATTCAAAAATTGTAAAACTTATTTTTGCCTCATCGTTCAGTTTTCAAAGTTCGTCTGCCGCTCTTGGCGACTAAATGATAATAACATTTAATTCTTTTTGATGTCAACAACTTTTTTGTTTGTTCAACGTTTGTCGCTGGCAACAGAGATAACTATATCACCTGCTTTTTAATCTTGCAAGCATTATTCTAAAAAAACTTTTGATTATTTTTCGTATCTTTATAAAGTTTGAATCTCAACTTCTAAAAGGAAGAACAGATCACTTCAAAGAATACACTTATATCTAATAACGACTATCAACCGATAAGGAGACACATTCATGATCCAAACCGATTTACAAAAACCAAAAAAGCGTTCACCGTTTAGAATCTGGTCCGGTACACAAGTATACACAATGAAACGACGATTGGAATGGATGACAGACAAACGACAATACGTCTCGAAACAAAACATTGAACCAATGCCTTATCTCATTTTTACACACCGAACTCCCCTCTATCGACAACTACGAGATGTAGACATGGAAGTTCAACATAATAAAGTCACGAATCTAAAGATCGCAATCGCAAACCTAAACGGAGCCATCCTAACACCGAACGACGTCTTTTCTTATTGGAAGATGATTGGCAAGCCTACTAAACGAAAAGGCTATGTCGATGGCATGATTCTGCATTACGGAAAGGTCACCTCAGGAATCGGCGGTGGCTTATGCCAACTATCTAACCTCATTTATTGGATTACACTTCATAGCCCATTGACTGTAACTGAGCGTTATCGTCATAGCTACGACGTGTTTCCTGACTATCGAAGAGACCAACCATTCGGAAGTGGCGCAACATGCTCTTACAATTATCTCGATTTACAAATTACAAATCAAACCGCACAAACGTATCAACTCCTTCTATATATAGAGGGAGATTATCTCGTAGGTGAATGGCGCTCTACCATCCCGAATAAAGAGCAGTATCGTATATATGAAGAAAACCATCATTTCACCCGTGAGTGGTGGGGAGGGACAATACGACATAATCAGATTTTTAGAGAAGTAACTTCAATGAATGGCACTCATCTCCGGAATGAATTCATTACAGAGAACCATGCCATCACGATGTATGACCCTTTCCTACCTGAAAATACCGCATACAAAAAAGCCGACTCTTAATGAAAGAGCCGGCTTTTCAAATGAACTTATGCGTGTGGTAAGAACATGAAGTATGCCAAGAAGATGATTAACATCCCATACATGATTGGATGAATTTCTTTTGTCTTTCCTTTCGCAATCATCATGAGTGGGTAAAGGATGAACCCAAGTCCAATTCCTGTTGCGATTGAAGATGTCAATGGCATCATAATGATCGTCAAGAAAGCCGGTACTGCGATTTCGATTTTCTTCCAATCGATATCAAGAAGAGCCGAAGCCATGAGCACACCGACAATGATTAATGCAGGAGCCGTAACCGGCGCTGTTACAACCGCCAAGAGAGGTGAGAAGAACAATGCCAAACCGAAGAACAATCCTGCGAACACCGCCGTCAAACCTGTACGTCCACCTGCAGCAACACCAGCTGACGATTCAACATATGAAGTCGCTGTAGATGTTCCGAAGATCGCACCCGCTACCGTTGCTGTCGAATCAGCCATTAACGCCTTACTTGCGCGCGGTACTTTGTTTTCTTTCATGATTCCTGCTTGACGCGCCACGGCAACAAGCGTACCAGCCGTATCAAAGAAATCGATGAAGAAGAACGTTAAGATGACAATCAGCATTTGGAGCGTGAATACGTCACTAAAGTTGATGAACGCTTGACCAAATGTTGATGACATGCTCGGTGGCATTGACACAACATCAGAGATTGCCGTCGGTGTCGGAACGAGACCGAAGATCATACCAACGATTGCCGTCAACAACATCCCGATGAAGATTCCACCTTTTACATCACGCGCCATGAGTAACGCACTGACAACAAGTCCGAATACAGCAAGAAGTGTCGTTCCCGTTCCAAGTGAACCGAGACTTACGAGTGTCGCTTCGTTCGCTACGACAATTCCTGCGTTTTTCAATCCGATGAAAGCGATAAAGAAACCAATCCCTGCCGCGACTGCCATTTTAAGTGGAGCTGGAATCGCGTTAACAATTGTTTCGCGAATACCTGATAGCGTCAATACGATGAAGAAGAGACCCGATACGAGTACACCCGACAAAGCCGTTTGCCACGGTACACCCATTCCGATAACAACGCTATATGCGAAGAACGCGTTGAGGCCCATGCCCGGCGCAATCGCAATTGGATAGTTCGCTAAAAGTCCCATTGTCAATGAACCGACTACCGCAACAAGTCCAGTTGCGACGAAGACCGCGCCTGTATCCATCCCCGCTGCCCCGAGAACGTTTGGGTTCACGAAAAGGATGTACGCCATTGCGAGGAACGTTGTGAATCCTGCAATCAATTCAGTGCGGACACTCGTTCCAAGTGCTGTGAGTTGGAAGTAACGATCAATCCGACTCGTTGTAGGTTGTTGCTGTTCTTGCTTGAGCTGTGTGCTCATTTGTTTTCCTCCTTGTACTCGCCGTAAAACGAGAAAAGGTCCCCGGCAAATGACCGAGGACCCCACGCGAAACATACGAGGGCATACACCCTCATCTATGTCTCGCCGTAGTGAAATCATTTAAGGTGATTTCGTAGAGACTCTCGGGCCATATTCCCGACATTATACGGCAAAATATTTTATGATTGTTCGGTTATAATAAGAACGTTCTTATCGTATCAGCGTGAAAATAGAATGTCAACTAAATTCACGGATTTTATATATTAAAAAAACGTTAATGTTCGGTTTTAAGACAAAACAGAGGGTATGCCCCCTCTGTTTTGCTTATTCCCATTCGATTGTTGCAGGCGGCTTCGACGTAATATCATACAGCACACGGTTAACGTGGCTGACTTCATTGACGATACGGACAGAGATTTTCTCAAGTACATCCCATGGAATGCGCGCCCAATCAGACGTCATCCCATCAATTGATGTAACTGCACGGACGCCGACTGCATAGTCGTACGTACGCTCGTCACCCATAACTCCAACTGAGCGAATCGGTGTGAGTACCGTGAAGTATTGCCAGATATCTCGTTCAAGACCTGCTTTCTTCACTTCTTCACGCAAAATTGCATCTGATTCACGGACAATTTCGAGTTTCTCTTCCGTGATTTCACCAAGTACACGAATTCCTAGACCCGGGCCTGGGAATGGCTGGCGCCAAACGATATAGTCAGGAAGACCGAGCTCAGTACCGAGCGCACGGACTTCATCTTTAAAGAGCGTGTTGAGCGGCTCGATCAACGTGAAGTTCATATCTTCTGGCAATCCACCGACATTATGGTGTGATTTGATCGTTTGCGCTGTATCTGTTCCACTCTCGATAATGTCTGTGTAGAGCGTTCCTTGTGCGAGGAAGTTCATATCGACAAGTTTCGATGCTTCTTCATCAAATACATAGATGAACTCGTTTCCGATAATTTTACGTTTTTGTTCAGGGTCCGACACACCAGCCAACTTCGTCAAGAAACGTTCTTGCGCATCGATTTTGATGACCTTCATGTTAAATCCGTCAGCGAACGTCTTCATGACGCTATCTGCTTCTCCTTTACGAAGGAGACCGTGGTCGACGAACATACATGTCAATTGATCACCGATGGCGCGATGCACGAGTGCCGCAACGACAGAAGAGTCGACGCCACCTGAAAGGGCACAGAGCACTTGCTTGTCACCAACGATTTCACGGATCTTTTCGACTTCGAGGTCAATAAAGTTCTCCATTGACCATTCACCTTTAGCACCACACACTTCATAGATGAAGTTTTTCAAGATGTCGTTCCCATACTCCGAGTGACGAACCTCTGGGTGATATTGAACACCATACATTTTCAACTCATCGTTTTTAATCGAAGCGACCGGGCAAGATGGGTTCGTTCCGTCGACAATGAATCCTTCCGGCGCTTCCATGACGAGGTCGCCGTGGCTCATCCATACTGTATGTTCAACAGGAAGTCCATTGTAGATAGCTGATGCTTCCGGTGTTGAGAACAATGTCGCTTTTCCGTACTCACGGTGTGCGGCACGTTCGACACGACCACCGAAATGATGCGTCATGAGCTGCATACCGTAGCAAATTCCGAAGATTGGAATACCTAATTCGAAAATTTCTGGGTCACAACGATATGCGCCTTCCGCGTATACGCTGTTCGGTCCACCAGAGAAGATGATGCCGACTGGGTTCAATTCGCGAATCTCCGCTGCAGTCATTTTATGTGAATGCAACTCACTGTATACGCCAAGGTCACGGACACGACGCGTGATCAACTGGTTATACTGTCCACCAAAATCGAGCACCAAAATCATTTCTTGTTCTACTTTCACGAAATCTCCACCTTTCTGCCTTCTCCTCAAAAAAAGGACGAGCCTCTCCCCAGATTATCCAAACCGAAGAAGAAGCACGCCCTTTTCTTTGTATGCGAAACGTGCTCCTTCATAGTCGGTCCATTTACGGTGGTCCGGTAGAGACTCTCGCGCCAATTCACGAGTATATACGAAGGAATGCCATGTTCAATTATCTAACTAATGCGTCTATCTTACTTGATGCATCCCGTCACTTCAACTCATAATTCTACGAATCATGATTTTCCAATATTCTTTATATTTTGAATTCGGTTCTTGTTCGGCGTAAACTGCTTGCTCGAACAAGGCCGTCAAGCGCGTCATGTCGTTCGTTTCGTAATAGGCATCGACTTCTTTGGCAAGCTCCGACGGTGTACGCCCTTCGACTTTAAATCCGTTCGCGCGAAGTCGCTTCACTAAATAGCGATGCATCGATACGAGACTACCGTCTGTGAGCGGACGGCTCATCCACCAGACGTACATGATTTGCCGCTCAATGATTTTCCGGTTCCAAATGACAACGGCCACAAGGAAAAGAATGACAATCCACCCCCATACCGGGATACTGCGAGACTCTTCTTGTGCATCACCTGTTGTGACATCATCGATCAACAAATCTTCTTGTGGACGATTTTGCGCATTGTTGTCTTGCGTTGCCTGCGGATCATTCGTTGCCGGTGTCGTATCATCTGTATTCGTTTCCCGTTCCATCTGTAGTAAGTTCGCATCTGAGAAGCTGATCGTCGCCTCTAACGGGACCCAACCTGCTCCTTCGATAAAATACTCGACCCATGAATGGGCGTGACGGTTACGAATCGTATACTCTTCCTCACCTTGAACAACTCCTCGCGTATCACCCATTGTAAATCCTTTTACCCAACGTGTCGGGATTCCATTCGCACGTAATAAGACGGCTGCTGACGTAGAGAAGTTATCACAATATCCAATCTGCGTGTCGAACAAGAATTGGTCTACATAATCGGTTTCCCCTTCTGGTTGCGCGACATTTTCCGTATCGTATTGAAATTCTCCGTTTCGGAAATACGCTTCTACCGCTTCTGCTTTCTCATTTGGAGTTTCACTTTCAGCGGTAATCTCCGTAGCCAAGTCACGTACACGATCCGGTAAGGAATCCGGTAGTTGTAAATAGACCCGTTCTTCCTCTTCTGTCAGCGAGCTCACTTCTTCATTTAAAGCAAGCTGTTCTTCCGAGAAAGCTGGTACACTGTAGCGAAGTTGAATCGTTCGCGGTGTGGCTTGGTTTTCGTTTTCAAACACAATTTTCCCAGAAGGTTGAATTGTGATGGTCTCGTTCGGAAAAGCTTGTTCGATATCTCCGACCCGAAATTCAGTGCCTGACTCTGTTTCCGTCGCTTGAGGATACTCCCCCCCATACGGAACGAATGTTTGACGACGATCAAAGCGCAAAAGCGCCTGTTCCGGGGTTGTATCCACTTCAGAGTCGACCAATTGCCCACGATTATAGTTAGAATCTAAAACAGGTGCCTCAATCCAACCTTTTCCTGTATAGATGGCTTTTGATTCGATTCGCCAGTAACGAGCCGGGACGCCTCGCGCGATAAAGACAATGCTATCATCCTGTTCAAACGGACCGCCTAGCGCCTCATCGTTCACACCATATCCGACCCGACCTGGTCCGTTCCCATCACCTTCTGTTGTCGCATTTCGGAAACTCGTTGTGATGCGGTCGGACCAATCTCCTTCCAATGTCGGGGAGGCACTCGCAAGCGCAACGACGACACTGAGTAGCAAGCCGATGCTGACAAAGCGTACGAGCGATTGACTTGGTCGCTTCGCTAAATCCGTGACAAATAGTAATAGAAGTGACGTGACGATGGCATAAAGGATATTGCCCTCTCCATCATATAGTGTCCACGTATCGAAATAAGCCATGACACCGAGCGTTGAAACAATCATCCCAAGTGCGAATCCGTAACTCGGGTATGTTCGTCCAACAAGGATGGCAAATAGTAGACCGATGAGCGCCATTGCAGAGAAGAAAATCGCCTCGTTTGGTAACTCACCGCTTATGACGCCCATAAAATCTTCCATCCATATGCCAAACCAGTCGAAAATACTTCCGTGATAGACGTATAACACAACTAGGAAATTGAGAAGGGAGATTCCAAGAAATGCACCCCACGGAAGAAGACTGACGAACATCGGGACGATCAGAAGGAAATAAAACGGCCAACTTACATCGAACGTTGTACTTCCAACAATCGGCTCAATCCAAAAAGACAATAAATAGGCGGCGAGCGCTGTATATATGATTCGCGTGATCCATGTCTTCATCCCGTCACCTCATTTACCGCTGTGTACAGGTGATAACTGCCCTGCGTCTCATGCATGAGTTCACGAATCGAGGTCGTTTCAAACGGACTGATCAGAATCAAGTCCCCTGTTTGTTGAGGCAGGTTCTGTTTCACCCGCTCGACAAGACGCCCCTCCGCTTCTGGAGTCGCAGTCAACAGATAGTGTCCGACTTCTGCACTTTGATCCGGAAGATGGAACAGACGTACCTGTTCTTCAATGACATATAGTTCAAACGGCAAATTCTTTCGTTCCAACTGTCGAATCGCACCAACGAGCAAAGACAACGAACGTTCAAACGCCTCCTCATACCCGGCAGAGACAGCCGGTACGAATACGAGTGAAAGTTTCTTTTCTTGCTCTTGGTCAAATGTTTTTGTCATCAAGTTCCCTCGTCGAGCAGAAGCTTTCCAGTCAATCCGTCCAATTCGGTCCCCTGCCGCGTATTCACGGACACCGCTCGTCGTATTGGCCACTTCCGTGTAAGTACGCATTTGACGATATTGTTCGCCGCGTCCTCCGACATGTTCATCTCGAGGAAGGTCAAACGGAAGTTCGGCAGGTGACACTTCTACAACTGTCTCGATTCGCAACGTCCGCTTCCGATCAAATAAACCGAACACGTCGCGCACATGAAGAACCGTTCGGTCAAAGACATGAATCCCCCGCTTAATCGCATTGACCTCGTAATGGACCTCTTCGGCGCGTCGAAAGAAACGGTCTACCGGTACGATGATTGTCCTGTCTTCATCAATCAATCGTTGTGGCAATCGTTCTTCTAACGTCACCATTCCAATCAAAAAAGGATATTTTCGTTCGATTCGTAACTCGACGTCCATTGATTGACCCGAGACGAGACGTTTCGTCGTGACTCGTCGTGACACATTTGCCGCAGTGACCGGATAAATCATAAAGAGCGTCCAATAAACCGTCAACACCACGAACGACCACCATAATGTCGAAGCAACGATACTCCCTTCGATACGGGCAAATGCGTACAACCCGAATGCCGCCGCCCATACAACGAACAGCTTCATCCAGTTTTTCATACCTCGTTGACCTCACGATCCATCGGGACAGGCAACGTATCAAGCCAACCTTGAATCAATTGATTTGGTGTTTTTCCTTTATATCGCGCTTCAGCCGTTAACAAGATACGATGTCCGAGCACACTCGCCGCCATCGCCTTGACGTCATCCGGTAACACGAAGTCACGATTATGAATATACGCCCATGCCTGCGCCGCTTTCATCAACGCAAGCGTAGCTCGTGGACTGCCTCCTAAATACGTATGGGGATCCTTCCGTGACTCATGCACCAATCTTACGATGTATTGTTTGACGGCACTCGATACATGGACCTCTCTCACTTCACGTTGCATGAGTTCTACTTCTTGTTTTGTAATGACACTATGAAGCGCCTCAAGCGGCTCTTCCTTTTCAAAACGACTTAAGAGTGCGATTTCTTCATTGAATGTCGGATAACCCATCTCGATTTTGAGTAAGAAGCGGTCCAACTGTGCTTCCGGTAATGGATATGTCCCTTCATGCTCAATCGGGTTTTGTGTCGCCATGACGAAAAATGGTGAAGGTAACACTTTCAACTCACCGTCTACCGTTACACTCCGCTCGGCCATTGCCTCGAGAAGAGCGGACTGCGTTTTTGGTGAAGTTCGGTTAATCTCATCCGCCAAAATAATATTGCCCATGAGCGGTCCCGGACGATATTCGAACTCTCTCGTTTTTTGGTTATACATCGAGATTCCCGTCAAGTCTGACGGCAACATGTCTGGCGTGAATTGAATCCGTTTAAAATCTAAGTCGATTGCCCGGCTAAACGTACGAACGAGCATGGTCTTCCCGACGCCAGGTACGTCTTCTAAAAGAACATGCCCGCCTGCCAACAAGGCAGTCAGGCTCTTTGCGATGACTTCTTCTTTTCCGACAATCACAGTTTCAATGGCAGTTATAATCGATTGGACAGTTGGACGGTACATGACGGATTCCCCTTTTTCTCTGAATCTAGGATGACTTGAAGTTAGAATGTTCTGACTTTATTGTGACATAAGAGCGTTCCGAAATGAAAGAAATACTACATGCAAATACGCTCCTTATTCCTTTACCCAAAAAACGTGCTCGTTCTTTAGAAAAACGGGCACGTTTGTGGATTATTCAGGACGCTTCACATCAAAAAGTTCACCGAGTGTTGCATAACTATTCCCGGCCATACGGCTGACCGGCGCCAACTGTCTCGCATCGATTCGTCCATGTTCATATATTTCTCGCTCAATGTGAAAGCGGACAACCCTTGCAATCAACAAGTCTGCTGTCGTTTGTCCTTCATGTTCGATTGGTACATGTTGATGTAAGACGCACTCGAATCGAATTTTTGCTTCTTTGATCCCTGGAGTCGCAATCACGTCGCTCGGTTGAATTGTGAACGTTGTACGTGACAGTTCACTCTCATCAGCGTCAAGATTCGCAGCCGTCTCATTCACATCGTGAACATTCGTTTCGTCAACAACATGGATGACAAGTTCTTTAGTCGTGATTGCGTTTCGTGCTGTGTCTTTCATCACGCCATTTTTTCGTTGAATAGAAACGGAAACGAGAGGCGGATTGGAAGCGACTACGTTGAAATAACTGAATGGAGCAGCGTTGATCACGTCCCCATTACGTGTCGTTACAAAGGCGATTGGTCGCGGCACAATACTGCCAATCAAAAACTTATACGCGTCTCGCTCAGTTAAGGCGGACGGTTCAATGGATAACATTTAGTCACACTCCTTGGTTTTTTATCTTAAATTCAAGATAATAATTATTGATGATCTTGTCAACGACTAGAAGATTCGGACGTGTATATTTCAATCATTTCGGGTAAATCGCTTTATGTGCTAGATATATACATTACGTAAGCAAATTAATTCAATTTCCTTTCCCTTTTTCATAAAATGCAGGACAAGGAAAAGATGACCTATCGTTTTTTATGTTCAAGGAAGGAAGTAGAACGAATGATCAGCAAGTGGATTGAACAACTAAACAGTCGTCAAATACTCAGTATTTTATATAGCGTATGCGGATTTAGTATTATTTTGACTTTAATCGGGGTTTGGTTTATTCGAGATGAAAATGTATCCTCATTCGAACTTACCGCCCTTCGATGGATTTGGATGATTGGTCTCATTATGTTTATCAGCGCCATTCTATTGATTGGTCGCCCACTCATCAAACGAATGGCCGATCAAAACAGTAGACTCAAAATGAAAAAAGAAAAGCTCGAAAACGTGATTAAAGAATCAAAGTTAAATGAAACGAACCTCCAATATCGTAATGAATTGATTGAAGTATTAGCGTCGAAAGAATCTTTATTTGATTACTCATCCGTCATCGAAAAAATTGTTTTACTCACAAAGTCTGAATTTGGTGCTTTGCTACTCACAAAAGACGGAGAAATCACATCTGTCGTACCAAAAGAAATGACGGAAGATCAGCAAGAGAGTCTTAAAAAGGAATCACTGCTCCTGAAACGTGTCATGATTTCTAAATCTCCTGCAGCTACGTCAAAACGGGTCGTCGATGCTTTGCACACCTATCCGTATTATATTTATGAAACGGTCATCCCGATTATGGACCCGTCAGATAACAGCCTGATTGGTTGCCTATATTTAGCTCGTTACGATGAACAATATGACGCAAGTGAAAAGTCTGAACTGAATGCGTTCGCTAGTCAGCTCGCCATTTCACTGCTTCGGATGCAGCTTTATCGTCAGATGCAACAAGATCGAAAAGAAACCGCTCAATTGATCAACTCCGTGCGCGAAGCCATTTTATACGTGAACTATGAAGACGACACTGTCGTTGGAAATCGCGCGTTTATTCGCATGTTTGACGACCTTCACTTTGACTACAAAGGGTATGAAGAGTTGTCAGCGATTGATATCGATATCGAGCAACTCGCAGAACGTGTGGATCAGCATGAACAATTCGTTCGTTACTTCGAACGCGTCTTTTTACAAGATACGCCCGAAGACGGACTTACAATTTCAATCGATCAAGGTGATTGTTTCATTCAGCTTTATGCCGAAAGCGTCTATCGTGATCGTCGACTTCGCGGAACGATGCTTGTGCTACGCGACGTCACTGCTGAGACCGAGGTAGATCGAATGAAGTCAGAGCTCGTTTCGACCGTATCACATGAGTTGCGAACGCCCCTTTCGTCAATCTATGGCTTTACGGAGCTCATGTTGTCACGTGATTTGAAAGAAAATCGCCGAGAGCTTTATCTAAAAACGATTCATGATGAGGCGAAGCGATTATCTTATCTCGTTAATGATTTCTTGGACCTTCAAAAAATGGAGTCTGGGAAACAAACGTTTGAATGGGAGCCGGTCGATTTGTATAAACTCGCTACTGACAGTGTAACGTTTTATCAAGAAACGACCGATCAACATGAATTGTTCATCGATGCCGATGCTGAAGAGAATTTTATAATCGATGCAGACTTAGAAGGAATGCGTCAGTTACTCGGAAACTTATTAAGTAACGCCATTAAGTACTCACCAGACGGGGGGAACATCCTCGTGTCACTCGAACGAGTAGACGAACAAGTCGTGATGAAGGTGCGAGATCACGGAATGGGTATTCCTAGCGCCTCACTCCCTCATCTCTTTGGAAAGTTTTATCGTGTCGACAACTCAGATCGTCGTAAAATCGGCGGTACTGGACTCGGGCTCGCAATCTGTAAGGAAATCGCTAAAGCACACGATGGTCAACTTCATGTGGAGTCGGTTTATGGGGAAGGAAGTACCTTCATCTGTGAGTTACCTACTTCAAAAGAGCACATCATGCAATAACACGGTCAATCCGACCGTGTTATTTTTGTCTCTTTTCAAAAACGAAAGGATTTCTTTTACAAAATATAGAAAACCATAAAAGTGAATTAAGAGTATAGATTGAGCCATACCCTATGTATTTATTTTTGCACGTTTTAAAGTGAAAACAAGATATACTGAATGTAAAGAGATTGTTAGATCGGAGGGCTTGCCATTGGATCATCGTGACCCACCTTTTTCAGAAATTGGAGACTTTAAACAATGGGGGCGTTTTGAAATCGATGTGCCTCACATAGGGGAGCAGGCGAAGTTCCAAACGGCTGCCGCATTAGTTCGAAAACATATTCCATTGCGACTTGGTGGATTTTATATTATTGCGAGCGAAGAGCAAATTTTGCACAGTGGCTCATATGAAGGAAATCTCCAAAAACACTTAATTCATTTATTGCAGCAAGTCCATAACGGTCATTTAACAGATGAGCGTCTTGTTCAAGAACAAGTCTGGACGGTGCATTATTTTACAACGCCATAAAAAAGAACTCGAAATCGGTACGCTTACTGATTTCGAGTTCTTTTTTATTTATTCCCAGCGTGACATCATCGAGATTGTTTTCTCGTAATATTCCGTAGCTAGTTTATATTTACCTGTGTTTCTTAATTCTCTTGATAACCACAACGCGTATTTATGCGTATAGTATTCATCGTACGCTTCAAAATAATCCACTGCTTTTTTTAAACTTTCAATAAATGCGTTGTGATCTTCAAATTTATACTTATTCAAGTAAATATCAAAATGATAACGAAATTCTACCAAATCTTCTTCGTTTCCTTTTAACTCATAACCCGTTTCTAACCATTTCATGATTCCTTCGATATTTTGTTGTGCCACATTTACCTCAAGAAGTGACATGACACTAAATAATTTACTTTTTGTATCCTCTTTTAAATGAAAACCATCAAGGAAGTATTTTTGAGCTTTTTCTTGGTCCCCAATAAGAAAATGAATATCTCCTATGTTATTATACAGCATCCCAAAATAATTATTTAATCTCGCGGTCTCAGCGACTTTTGCAGCTTTTTCATAGTGTTCAAGAGCTGTAGTGTAACGTTTACGACGCTTAAATGAAAGACCAATAATCATGTGTGACTCGATGATTCTTTCTAAACAAAAATTGTCCTGAAAATATCCTAATGAAGCTCGTACATTTTCAATAGCTTGCAAATAATCAGTAAATCGATGATGTAATGCATGTCTGCAAGTTCCCAATCGGGCATATTAGTATTTTTCAACCTTTGCCCAACTTGTTCTAATAAATCTATTGTCGTTTCCCGATCGGCTGTTTGATATTGAAACATATACAGACAGTGTAAAATGTCATATCTTAATCTATTATCAAAGTCTAATTGATCCGCAATCCATCCTACTTCAATCAAATAGTTTGTATTACCTTTCGGCATCATACCAAATCGGGCCAATGTCACCATTAACGTCATATATAACTCTTTTGATTGTAGTACTACGGGATTCGTTTTATATCCTTCTATTCGTTGTATATAGTTTTCATCTTTCCGAGACAAAATTGCTTCTTTTAATATTTCTCTGATTTCAAACTTTATCTCATGTACTTTCTCGCTAAAATCGTAATAAAGGGGGATGTCTATTTCTAATCTTTCAAAGATTAACTCTAATACGGTTTCACTTGGAGTAGTTTGATTGTTCTCGATTTTACTTAAATAGGAAATAGAGCATATACCTCTAGCGAGAACGGACTGCTTCATATTTTTTCTCATACGCTCTACTTTAATAACGTTTCCATAATTATGCTCCATATCAATTAGTAACTCCCTTAGTACTAAAGTATTTTAAGTTTCTTTAATAATAGGCTTTTTGTCACGTATTGAAGAAACTGATTAGAAAAAGGTCTAAATAAAGGTACTTTTTGGCGACAATTTTCCCAACCTATTCGTCCCCTTCATTATTAGAAAGCATGATAATATTGAACTAGTTAATAAAGTTCAACCAATGAATTAGTATTTTTTTACTAGTTAAATAATGTTTATCATAAGAATTAAGGGGTGAAATCACAAATGGGAAAATTAAGTTTCTTACTAGCTGAAGACTACATTAAACCCAAAATCTACTTCAAGTCAAAACAAGCTTCAACTATAAATGATATATTTACTTCAGAAGACAAAGGGTGCTTTTCAGGTTTAGAAAACCTAACCCACTTGTTGAATGCTCCTAGAGGCTTTATTGTAAACGCTTTTCAAATTGATTACTATCAATCTTTACCCCGACTTATCGCTAGATCTTTAAAAAAAACCCACTCCTTTAAAAAGCTATACATTTTAGGACCAGAACTATCTCTTTCTATTTTAAAAAGAAGTACTAAAACCATTTATGAAACGCAGTATAATGACTATGAGTATATTAATGTAGAGCAAGACACTGACTTCGTTACAAGCCAATGCAAAAAACTGATTCAAGAAGGTCATATTTTATACATCCTTCCTGAAACAAATGTTTGTTGGAAACCGCAACATAAAACCGATTCTGCTGATCTTTCTCATTCACTTTGCAGCACATTATTGAGCCAACAACTACAAGTCCCTATCTTAGCAACGGCTCATGAGAATGGATCTGATAAGATTATAATTTTTCCATCAGACTCTCCTGATTCATATAGTGGTGAGCTAGAAAGTCGTGTCTATGAACAATCCGAAGCTTTATGTCACTTACTGGAATCTACAAAAATATAATTCACATGCACCTTCAAACACACTAGGAATTACAGCTTCATCAAATAAACAACTAATCTAATGGAGGTTATTCAAATGAAAAAAATTACAGGAGTATTATTCTTAGCAACGGCTGTTTTACTTTTAGGAAGCACAGTGAAACCGTTGGCTGATGAAATGCCACGTATCGGGAAAGTCGAGCAACCAATTAAATCATATGCAGATGAGATGCCACGCATTGGTAAGGTGGAACAACCAGTAAAATCATATGCAGACGAAATGCCACGCATCGGTAAAGTTGATGCTCCCGTCATTCTCTTTGCAGATGAAATGCCGCGCATTGGGTAATTCATTTAAAAGTTTTAATTAGGAATCAAAACTTCTCTCAAAGACGCCTCGTGCGTCTTTTTTATTTGTAATAGTCCTTTATATTTCAAAAAAAGATAAATAAATTAAATATTAATGCCCATTTTTTTCTTTATTATCTATATAATAATAGTGATTTGTTGATCGAATAATGAAAAGTTCAACTATTATTCTGCAAAGGAGTCACTATTTTGAAAATGTTAAAGTCTAAATTACATACAAAATTGTTTATCAGCTCGACACTCATCGTCTCGGCTGTTACATTTACACCATTTGATTTCCAATCTCCATCTTCTCTTAATCATCGTGTTGAAGCAGCAACGAAATATTACACAACGACAGTCAATTTAAATCTTCGTAAGATGGCATCGACTTCGGGAACGATTTTGACGACGATTCCTTCTGGAAAAACCGTCACGTATATCAGTACATACGGATCATGGTATCGTGTTTCCTATAACGGAACTGTCGGATATGTGTCTTCTCAATATCTTAAAACATATCAGCCGATCACTGTGAAAACCTACACGACAACAGCAAATTTGAATCTTCGTAAAATGGCATCGACTTCAGGCACGATTTTAACGACGATTCCGAGTGGAAAAGAAGTGATTTATCTCAGTACATATGGCTCGTGGTATCGCGTGTCTTACAACGGAACAATTGGGTATGTGTCTTCCCAGTATGTCAAAGTCACATCTTCCTCTACGATTACGCCAGATTCAACAGCAACCTACTATACTACCGCAAACTTGAATCTTCGCAAGATGGCATCGACTTCAGGTACGATTTTACTAACCATTCCTTCAGGCAGTGCTGTGACGTATCTGAGCACGTATGGTTCTTGGTATCGCGTTACTTATAAAGGTGTCACGGGCTATGTTTCTTCCCAGTATGTAACAACATCTAGCGGAGGGGATACGGATACGTCTCAAAAAACGGTCGTTATCGATGCGGGGCATGGTGGGAATGACCCTGGTGCTGTATATGGATCGGTATACGAGAAAGTCATTGCTCTTGATATGGCGAAGCGATTAATGAGCACGTTGACGAACACCTATGACTACAACGTCAAATTGACCCGCTCGACCGATACGTATCTTTCCTTATCAGAACGCGTCTCATTGAGTAAATCATATAAAGCGGATGTTTTCGTTAGTCTCCATGCAAACTCATCTGTGTACAGCTCTGCACATGGACATGAGGTGCTCGTGCCGACAACGGAAAGCTACACGACAAATCCATACGTTTCTGCGAGTCGATCGCTTGGTTCTTCGATTAATCAAGAGATTGGTTCACGTATTTCGGCCGTTCAAAACCGTGGCGTAAAATACCAAAATGTATATGTTGTCGGAAAAAATGTCGTTCCTTCTACACTTGTGGAGTATGGCTTTATCAGTAACTCAAATGATCGTGCCTATTTGACGAATGCGACGAACCGCCAACAGATGGCGAATGCGACAGCGACCGGTATTCATCAGTTCATGCGTTCTTATTATTAACAAATAAGG
Source organism: Exiguobacterium sp. s129 (assembly GCF_018617585.1). Lineage (GTDB taxonomy): Bacteria > Bacillota > Bacilli > Exiguobacteriales > Exiguobacteriaceae > Exiguobacterium > Exiguobacterium aestuarii_A. The sequence continues at coordinate 10,641 of NZ_JACSKL010000021.1, read as the reverse complement.
AACTTAGCTTTCATCGCTAAGTTCCTTATTTTATGTTCACTTCCCATATCATGTGGGGTGCACCAGGACCCCAGTAATGGTCGAGAATCAATGAAGGTTCACCCAATTGTTTTTGCCAATAGGTCTGAGCACTGGGAAAGCCCGCATCTAAGTAGAAGACGTGTTGCTTTCTCGAAAGGATTTCTCGTTTCATTTCTTCTAATAGAAAATACCCGACTCCTTGACGCTGCATACGAGGAAGAACGTAGACGCTCCCGAGTTCGATGGCACCACGCTTTATTTCCAAGTTGCCCGATATAATATCGTTTGGAGGTAACAAGGCTCCTGCTCCAATAAGGATTCCTTCGCGCTCAACCACATACAATTGAACATGATCGTCGTCAAAATGATCCTGAATGGTCGTATTTAGGCGTGCCACTTCTTCATCAAGCAAATCAGCGTCTTCAAAACGTTCTCGTCGAATCAAGTCACTCAAACTCTCCATAAATAAGCGTTGCAAAGATTTTACGTCTGATTGTTCGAGTGCGCGAAAGTTCAAGACGTCCACTTCCTTTTCTCTTTTTTGTTTTTACTCTTTACCCTCGCGAATCCGATGCATAACACTCGGGTAAGATGGGATCATTTCTTCGAGTGGCTCGTAATTCAACTTCCCATAGGTTTTCCATAACACTAAAATCGCTGCGGTCCATAACGTGATCATTAAATGAATCAAGCCAATCGGATACCCTTCTTCTGCTTCGAAGCCTACCATCACGAACATGACGTTGAACATCGTATGCATGAGAAATGCGGACCACAAATTGCGCGATGATCCATTGTATACCCAGCTAATCAGAATCGAATAGGCCATGACAGACAACCCATATGCCCAAAACGGCATATTTGCCTGACCGGTACCAGCCATAAGAAAGAGCGGTGTATGCCAAATCGCCCAAATTCCCCCTAGCACTAAACTTGCCAATAATGGGGACAATCTCGACTGCAACGCATCAAGCAAATAACCTCGCCAGCCGTATTCTTCTTGTAGCGTCCCACCGAGGAAGAGCATATATAAAAAGTAAGGAGCAATCCACCACGGTTCACGAGCGATTAACGCACCACTCCGGTCCGTCCACCAATACGCGACAAGGAATATGAATGGAATCAATCCGAACGGGATTGCGTACGTTTTCCAATTCATTCTCACTTGAATACTTTTTTGAAGAATATGCCTGACCCCTGCTACACCTCGAAGTCGATACATCGTCAACACACCGGAAAGACTCGGTCCAAACGCTCCGATAATGACGATTGCCATAATCGGTAAATCGGTCCACCAATAGAGGCTCGCCCAGACAATCCATGAATAGCTGAACGCAATCAATAAAAAGTAAAGAATGTATTTGTTTTTATACATCGTCAGCACCCCTTCAGCAACTTAGTACCCGTTATTTGACGCAAAGAATAGCATTTCAATATTTTTATATGTAATTGACACGATTCCGCATATAATAAACTGAACGTACTACAAATAAACCCTACGAGGTATGGATACTATGGAAGAGATTAGCACACAGACCATGAGTCACAACGGATTTCTAATGACGCTCGCCTTTATCATCGCTAGCGTATCTGCCTTAATGGCACTCGAGTTAGCGAAACGGGTCACGGGAGGATCGACCTCATCCAACCGAATTTGGATCTTGTTTGGCGGCACTATATTAGGACTTGGAATCTGGTCCATGCATTTTGTCGCCATGCTTGGTCATGCTTCTCTGCACGAAAGTACTTATTCCATCTGGCTCATTATCGGATCTATGATGCCTGCAATTGTTGGATGTATTCTGTCATTCGGATTAATTGCGCGTAACACGACATGGATGACATTGCTTCAGTCTTCCGGGTTGATGGGATTGGGCATTGTCAGTATGCATTATATCGGGACTGCAGCCATTCAAGGCGTTCAACTGACTTTCGACTATCTTTGGGTTCTCTTATCACTCGGCATCGCATGGGGAGCCTCGCTTCTTGCTTTATGGGTAGGTTTCTTTTCTTCCTACTCGACAACACGCGTCACCTTTTCCGTGAAGCTGATGTTCTCACTATTAATGGGAGCAGCCATTTTTAGTATGCATGTCGTTGGGATGAAAGCCACGACGATTACACCAGACGGTTCCGTAATGAGTCGAATCCCAATCGACCCGACTATACTTGCTTGGCTCGTCACGGGCATCGTGTTCCTCTTGTTCGGGATGTACTTTATCGCTTATACGTTAGATCAACAAATTCAGAAACGTGACCTCTTTCAAGCGACCATATTAGAATCGACGACGGATGCCGTAGTGACGACGACAAACGATGGGGAAATCCAATATCAAAATCGAGCGTTCGTTCACTTATTCGAGGGACATCCGATAGAACCTTTTTTTCAAGACTATCATCCGTCGTTATCGGCTCAACAACCGTTCTACCAACCAATTCAGATTGAGACAAATGATCGAGTGTTAGAAGTAACATCGTATCCGCTCCAAGATGGTTCGAATCGTCAAATACTTTGGTTCATCCGAGATGTGACGAAAACGGTCACTTCACAGCGTTTAGTCGAACATATGGCGTTCCATGATGCATTGACCGATTTGCCAAACCATCATAAACTCGATTCGCTTCTTCAAGAGAGCATCTCACAAGAGCGTTCTGTTGCCTGCTTGTATATCGATGTGAACCGCTGGCGTTTTTTAAGTGATATTCTTGGTCATCATGGAGCTGATGAATTAATCATCCAAGTCGCTGATCGTCTGCGACTTACAATTCATCCAGATGACGTGCTGACGCGAATCGGACCGTCCGAGTTCATCATTTTATTATTCGCTCAACGCAGCTCGCTCGCTCATCAAAAAGCTGAAAAATGTATGAAAGCCATCTCCTCGACGTTTGATGTCGACGGGACGACAATCGAACTAACGATGAGTGCAGGAATTAGTCATTATCCAAAAGATACACATTCTCCGAATGAACTGATTCAGTTCGCTCGTCTAGCTGCGCACGAATCAAAACGGGACGGGAAGAATAAGATCAAGACATTTGAAGAATCGTCACGTCCTCAAATTTTACGCAATATCGAGATTGAAAAAGCGCTCGTCACCGCATTAAGTAAAGATGAACTCACACTCGTCTATCAACCAAAAATTGATTTGAAGCGGAATCGATTAGAAGGTGTCGAAGCGTTACTTCGTTGGCATCATCCCCGCATCGGAAACATCGCACCTTCTGACTTTATCCCGATTGCCGAGAACACAGGGTTGATTCATTCGATCGGCAATTGGGTGATTCGGGAAGGCTGTCGTACTTGGGTGCGCTGGCAACGGAGTGGGATTGATCCATTCACGCTATCTCTCAACGTCTCACCGCTTCAATTTGCACGTGAAGATTTCGTTGATACCTTGCAATCCATTCTTTTAGAAACCGGGATGGACCCCATGTATCTAGAATTAGAAGTGACAGAGTCCTCGATGCTCTCTTACGAAGCCTCAACCCGTGAAAAATTGACACAGTTGCATCAACTAGGGATTCTCATTTCCCTTGACGATTTTGGTACGGGTTATTCTTCGTTCAGTCAACTTCGAGAACTTCCGGTGCAAGTACTTAAAATCGATCGGTCGTTCATCGTGAACTTGTTTACCGACCGTAATCAAGAGGCCATCGTTCGCTCGATGATTCAACTCGGTCACAATTTGGGCATGAAAGTTCTGATGGAAGGTGTCGAAACATCCGCACAATTGGAATGGCTTCTCAAAGAGTCATGCGATTTTGTTCAAGGGTATTATTTTAGTCGCCCGTTAGCCGAGACAGACGTTCCACTTCACGTAAAACAAACAACGACCTATCTCGAATTTGGGAAACACTAAAAAAACCGCTTCTGTCACCTGACAGAAGCGGTTTTTGGTTAAGACACGCGTTCTTTCTCTTCTTCCCGAATCAAATGATATTGGTCGAGAATCAATTGCGTCAATGTGTCTCCCTCATGGAGCTGCAAATATTTTTCGATCGTTGATGAGATCCCGTGCTCTTCAATCGACAAATTGAGTTCTGACGATTCCGAATCCTCCGAGTTGTGATAATGGAGGGCCGCTGCAATCCCGTAAGCGAGTTCGTTCGGCTCGATCCCATTATCCATCAACTCACGGGCTGGTTTGACGAGACGGTCGCTCGGTCCGAGTTTACGAATCGGCGAACGTGCCACCCGTGACACTTCATCCTTCAATTTCGGATTCTCAAAGCGCTTGATGATTTTTTGGATGTATTGGCTATGCTCTTTCGCCTCGAAACCATATTTCTCAAGCAATAACCAACCCGTTTCATACAATGCGCCTTGAACGACTTGACGCACACGACGATCTTGTAGCGCCTCATCAATCGTCGCCTTCCCGAACAACGAACCGATGTAAGAGGCGATGGCGTGCCCTGTATTCACTGTAAAGAGCTTCCGTTCAATGTACGGTCCGATTTCCTCGACCCATGTCACACCTTGAATCGGTGGTTGCTCGTTCAGTCCTTGCGTCTCAATGACCCACTCATGGAACGTTTCGACTTCCACGTAAAGTGGGTCTTCATGCTGTTGAAGGGGAACGATACGGTCAACTGCCGCATTCGGGAAGAAGACGTTCGCCTCCCCGACACCGCCACGTGCCTCTACTTCTTGACGAAGAATGGCACTCCCACCAATCATGTTCTCACATGCGATGACATAGACCGGCGCGTCCTCAACTTCACGCGCACGGAGACCTTCACTGATCAATGGCGCTACTTTTGAAAGAAGTGAGGGTCCGACAGCCGTCGTCACGAGATCCGCTTCTGCAATCAAAGCCGCGACACGGGCTGGTTCTTTCAAACTGTTGACCCCGCGCACTCGGTCGACGACGATTCGATCGACACCGTCTTCCGCGAACCCGACCTCATAGTGACGTTTTGCTTCGAGTGCTTCGATGACCGTGTCGTTAATGTCGACGAACGTCACCTCATAACCACTTTGATTGAGCAACAATCCGATAAATCCGCGTCCGATGTTTCCTGCTCCAAAATGAACAGCTTTCATTTATGCCACCTCTTCCATGAAGAGCGCCAAGATTTCTTCTTTCGTCTTCGCCTGAACAAGACGCTCCACGTTTTCTTCGTCCGAGCAGAGAATCGCGATTTGCGAAAGGAGCTCTAAATGTTCATCATTCACGCCTGCAATCCCGATGACGAGTTTAGCCGTCTGTCCACCAAAGTCGACACCGTCCGGTACTTGCAGAAACGAGATTCCCGTCTTCTGAACCGCTGACTTCGCCGCTTCTGTACCGTGTGGAATGGCTACGTGATTTCCGATATAGACGTTTGCGATCGCTTGACGTTCATGCATCGCTTCTACATACTCCTGCGTCACACAGCCGGCGTCTTGTAAGACTGCCCCGGCTGCTGTGATTGCTTCCTCTGTCGTTGCGAATGTTTGGTTAAGTCGAATCATCTCTGTTTGAATGAATGGCATTTTAATTTCCTCCTAATAGCTAAACCGTATCTCTATCTGTTCTGTGTTCAAGAAATTTTGCTGCGTTCTGCTTTAATTTCTTCTACCAATTGATCATAGTAATCGGCGTTCAAGAAGTTTGTGACCGAACGATGAATCGCATTCGGTGCTTGCGCTTCTGCGCGCTCTGTTAAGTCTTCATGCGTAATGACAAACTGCGCATCTTTCGGCAAGTTGCTGATCGACGTGTTCGTCACTTTGATTGGTAAGTTAGCTTTATTGACCTTGTTCCGTAGAACCGAGGCCCCCATCGCACTTGACCCCATTCCTGCATCACATGCGAAGATGATGTGATCGACTTTATCAAGGCGATCTGTCACGAGAGCGGATGCGTAAGACTGTTTACCTTTCATCGCGCTCACGTTTTGTGTCGCTTCTTCGAGTGATACTTCCTCTGCTGCGCTCGATTTCAAGATGACACTCGCCACAGCAAATGTGACCGCTGCCGATAAGAAAATCCCTGCCACGAGTCCGAGGTATGAACCGCGTGATGCCATCGCTAGAATAGCGAAGATACTACCTGGTGAAGCTGGTGCGACGAGACCGACATCAAAGAGTACGAATGTGAAGATCCCTGTTGCGCCCCCTGCGATCATCGCAAGAATCAAAGTTGGCTTCATCAACACGTATGGGAAGTAAATCTCATGAATCCCACCGAGGAAGTGAATGATTGCTGCACCAGGTGCTGTACGTTTCGCTGCACCTTTGGCGAAGAACATGTATGCGAGAAGTAATCCAAGACCTGGCCCTGGGTTCGCCTCAAGTAAGAAGAGAACTGACTTTCCAGCCTCAGCCACTTGATCGACACCGAGTGGACTTAAGATCCCGTGGTTGATGGCGTTGTTCAAGAAGAGAACTTTTGCTGGTTCAATGAACAAGCTCGCCACTGGAAGTAATTTCGCGCCGACGATCCAGTCAACACCTGCCGCCATCACTTTATCGAGGGCACTCATGATTGGACCGAAGATTTCGAATCCTCCAAGCATGAGAAGTCCACCGATAATCCCGACCGAGAAGTTGTTGACGAGCATTTCGAATCCTGCTTTGACTTTGCCTTCAAGGGCACGGTCGACTTGGCGGATGATGTAACCACCGAGTGGACCCATGATCATCGCTCCGAGGAACATCGGAATGTCTGTCCCGACGATGACCCCCATCGTGGCGAGCGCCCCGACGACACCGCCTCGTACGTCATGAAGTAATTTACCACCCGTGAAACCGATGAGTAATGGTAAGAGATAGGTGATTGTTGGACCAACGAGTTCTGCTAAGTTTTCGTTTGGCCACCATCCTGTCGGAATGAAGAGTGCTGTGATAATCCCCCATGCAATGAAGGCACCGATGTTCGGCATGACCATCCCACTGAGGAAACTACCGAATCGTTGTACTTTGACTCGGACCCCGCCCGAGCTCGCTTGCGTATTCGCCATGTATAAAACCTCCAGTCGTTTAAATGTGAAAGGTTGAATGTGTAGTGTAGCTAACCGGTTTGTGCTCTACACCTGTATTGTATGCCCAGAGTAAGCGCTTTCTCAATTCAATCCAGTTCACACTTTGGCAACATTTTGTGCCAAACAAAAAAATGACCGTGGTTCGGTCATTTTTCGTACAACGTCTCATGAATCATTTTCTTCATGCATTCGTGCAACAATAAGCGAAGGTCCTCTTTCGCCCCCGTGCTGTATAAACGCATATGTTCCTCACTCTCAATGAGCGACCCACTGATCGCACTTAAAAATTGAAGTTCGACATCGCGCGCCTCTTCTGGTGCTAGGAGCACGAGAAGTCGCGTCACGGGTTCAGTCGATTGATCCATCATGAGAAGCGGGATTGAAGTCGTTAAATCAAATGCAAACACACTCGCTTTCTCAATCGAAGTATGTCGTCCATGGAAGAGTGCCAGTTTTGTACCTGGGACACCAAGACCCGCAACTTCGTGACGCCGGAGCAATTGCGCAGATAACTGAATTCCGCTTTGCACGAGATTTCGTTCCTCAAGGTGTGTTCCGATATCGACCAAGATATCCTCTAAACGGTCCGTATTGTTGAGTGTGACCAAATCAAACTGATCATCCATCCGCTCGAACGTCTCTACGAGTTCGCCAAGTTCGGCAAAATCGAGCATCGTCGATCTCGGCTTTGAAGTAACCGTTTGGAATGATTGCGGTAACGACAACAAGAGATGACGAACCCGTTGCACTTCCTCACTCGTCAACAACGGATTGACGATCAATGTAGGTACCGAGAGTGGTGGTAATGGCACCGTCGACAAGATGACATCATATTCCTCAAGTCGGTGCTGCTCTAATCCGAATAGAGACGAGTTGACGACGTCTTGCATCTCCGGGAACTCTTGACGTACCCGATTGACGAGCATCTTCGAAGAACCGAGTCCGGCCGAACAGACGACGAGCGCCCGATACTCACGACGCCGTACCGGTTTGACGAGTGCTGCCGCGAAGTGCATCGCCCAAAATACCGTCTCTTCCTCGGAGAACGTATTCGTCCCAAAGACGATGTCGGCAGCCTGTTGAATGGCCGAACGAAGTCCCGGATAGTCGCGGTCGATATGAGGTTTCACCGTACTCGTTTCCGGCAAAGCCTGCGTGTTCATACTCGACAAGATGTGCGCGAGCAGTCCACGTTCGAGCGCCGTGTCATCCGTAAAGGTAAACCCGTAAATGAGCGAGACGTGATGAATTAGTTTATGCACCCGAATTTGCATGATCCATCGCTCTTCTTCATCTTCTTTCATTTGATCTTTAATCGAGCGAAGTCGATTCGCCTCCTCGGCAAACCAGACGCGTTCCGCCATCGAGTAAGTGATGCCAAGCGCTTCCTCCATGTCTGTCGCGACTTTCAAATAGTCTTCAGACCGGCCTTTCGTATACATCTCTAAAAAGAATCCGGACGCTAGCCGTGCTTGTTGCACACCATAGGCGAACGTGACCCGCATGATGGTACGGTCATCCATCCGCTCAAACGAGCGTGACTTCAAATAATCGTAACCGTCCCGAAGACCTTCCAGCATCTCTTCGCATGGTATGGTCTTCAAAAAGGCCGGAATGTAGTCATCTTCTCCACGAACGAAGCGGTAAAAGGCAAGTGTATCCCAGTGGGCAAGTAGCGCGTTGATCAGTAGCTTACGTTTCTCTGACTCATAGCCGAGCACTCTGGCACCGACGCCTTTTTTCCGTTCGACTTCTAAATGATACTCTTCGAACCATCGATCCAACTTCTCCAAATCTTGCGTCAATGTACTCGGAGAGACGTGCATCTGTTTGGCGACAGCCTGCAATTTGAGCGTATCACTCTCGAACAAAAGGCGCCACGCCAGCTCAAATAAGCGGTCCTCGCTCGTCGGGATCGCTTCTGCGGATAAGATGAGGTCTTCTCGTAACTGTTGCTTCGCAGACGGTTTGCCGACAAGGCTTAGTCCATGCCCGCGTTGCCAAGCGAGCTCGAGCTCGAACTCTTTTAAGATGCCTTCAAGTAATTGTCGTTCTCGTTGAATCGTACGTTCAGACAAATTCACCGCCTGCGCGATTTCGGCGAGCGGTGTCGATGTCTCAGTTGCTAATAAGTGTAGTAAAATCGACCGTTCTCTCGCGGTCCACTCATGTCTCATGCTCATCCATCCATTCTTCGACAAGTAGTCGGTATTCCTCGAGCGACAGGAGTTGTCGGACTGACCGGACACGTGCGGTCGGATGGGTAACGGGAGTCGCCCCTTCCTGATAGAGAATCAAATCCACCTCATTCGGGATGTTTTGAATCGTTCCGTGCGTAATCGTACAAGACAAGCGCCCCTCGCTTGCCTGTGCGAACAACTTCGCCGCCATCGCACTCGTTACAAATCCGCTATGGCAAGCAATGTATACGTTCATGTCAGCCCTTCTTTCGTCGCTTATCTTTATCTAATCATAAGTTGGAACCGCTTACTTCTCCTACTATTTTGCTTGTTGGCAAAGATATCGGCAAGGAGTAAAAAGCACCTCTCCTGTAGAAAGGTGCTTTACAATATGTTTAGTTTATTCCACCGTCACCGACTTCGCCAAGTTACGTGGCTTGTCGACGTCACAACCACGGGCGAGTGCCGCATAATATGCCATGAGTTGCACCGGTAAGACATTGATGAGTGGTGCTAAGAGTGGCTCAACATGTGGCAAGATGAAGTCATCATTCTCATGTTCGACGCCTTGCATGGAAATGATACAAGCGTTCGCGCCACGGGCGACGACCTCTTTGACGTTCCCGCGGATGTTCAAGTTCGTCTTCGGTTGCGAGATGAGCGCGATGACCGGTGTCCCATCTTCAATCAAGGCGATTGATCCGTGCTTCAGTTCCCCACCTGAGTACCCTTCCGCTTGAATATACGAAATCTCCTTCACCTTGAGCGCCCCTTCGAGACAGACCGACGCATCGAGTCCACGTCCGATGAAGAACGTATTTGGTGTCGTCTTCAAATAACGTTCCGCGAGATCCTCGAACAGTTCTTTTTGTGCCATGATCGAATCCATGATTGTCGCAACACGAGCGAGTTCCGGCATGAGATTGAACGGCAACTCTTTCCCCGTCGCACGGGCGATGTCGTATGCGAGAATCGCGAGGACGGCAATCTGTGCCGTGTACGCTTTCGTCGACGCGACGGCAATCTCCGGTCCTGCGTGGAGGAGCATCGTCTCGTTCGCTTCACGCGACAGTGTCGATCCTGGAACGTTCGTCATCGTTAGTGCTTTGTATCCGCGTTTCTTCACTTCGATGAGGACCGCACGACTGTCCGCCGTCTCACCAGATTGGGATAAGAAGACAAATAACGGACGTTCACTTAGGAGCGGCATGTTATAGCCAAATTCAGACGAGATGTGTACTTCTGTCGGAATGCCGGCAATGCGTTCTAAAATGTCTTTCCCGACGAGGCCGGCGTTATAGCTCGTCCCACATGCGACGATATAGACACGGTCTGCTTCCGAGACGAGCTCGCGTACGCCGTCCGTGAGTTCGATGTCACCGTTCTCGTTCTGGTAGTGCTGGATGATGTTGCGGATGACGGCCGGCTGCTCGTCCATCTCCTTCAACATGTAGTGCGCGTACGTGCC
>NZ_JACSKL010000020.1:0-27776 GCF_018617585.1 Exiguobacterium sp. s129 | reverse complement strand
AAAACCTGAGCCCGGTTGAATACCGGACGCAGGTTCTAAAAGTCGCTTAACAAAATTATTTAGTGTCTAACTTTTTTGGTTCAGTTCACGTCGCTCTGCTTCTTTTTCATTTTATAGTTTGAATCTTGAGACGAGGTCTTGTAGTTCTTCTGCCATCGTCGCGAGCGCCTTCGCCGATTGTGACACTTCTTCAATCGATTTCAACTGGTCGTCTGTCGTCGCTGCGACTTGTTTGGAGACACTTGAGTTCTCGTCGGCGATGTCAGCAATTTGGGATGCGGTCGCCGCTACTTCTTGGACGTTTGCCGCAATTTCCTCGACTGTTGCGGTCACATCTTCGATTCGCGGTGTCATCGCGACCGTTCGCTCTTTGATTTTCTCAAATCGATCTGCCGTCATTTCTGAAGAAATGAGACCGGCTTTCGTATGAGTGGATACTTCTTGCATCAGATGGACGGATTGTTCCGTCTCCTGTTTGATGCGGTCAATCAATGCCGCAATTTGTTTCGTCGACTGTTGGGACTGTTCCGCAAGCTTTCGGACCTCACTCGCCACGACGGCGAACCCTTTCCCGTTCTCACCGGCACGTGCCGCTTCAATCGCTGCGTTCAAAGCGAGCAGGTTCGTCTGTTCTGCAATCCCGTTGATGACCGAGACGATTTCTCCAATCTCACTTGAACGATGTGCCAACGATTGGATGACACCTTCAAACGTGACGACCGATGCATCGATCGCCTGCATCTGTTTAACGTTCTCTCGCACGGTCGTTGACCCATCTTCTGCTTCATTTGACGTCTCACGTGATAGTTCAGACACGTCCATCGAGCTCTCTGAGATGCGCATGATTCCGGACGTGATGGCCTGGAGTGACGTCGCGTTGTCATCGAGCTGACGTTTTGAACCATCGGCACTGACCGCCATCTGGTCGACCGCACGAGCAATCTGTTCTGACGAAGCGGAATTATGTGCGGAGTTCGCCATCAATTCCTGCGAAGATGCCGCGACTTGACTAATTGAATCGTCGAGACGAAGTAAAAGCATCCGTAGTGAGGCACTCATCTCATTGAAACTCTCTGAGACGCGACCGATTTCATCGTTCGATAAGACAGGGATCGGTTCAGTCAAATCGCCGGACTTAATCCGTTCTGCCCCCTCGGTTAATAGACGTAACGGACGCAAAATCGACCGGAGAACGAAATATAGAAGAATAGCCGCCACACCGAACATACCGATAATGACGAACACGGTCGTCCAAAGGATGCCGACAGTCTCGTCTTGAATTTCACCATCGTATAGGGTCCCTGTGATTTTCCACCCTGTGAGCGGGTTCGTCACGAACGCTTTTTCGACACCCTCTCCATTCTCTTCAGCGGACAGGATTCCCTCATCTGTTGCAAAAACAGATTCCATCGATGACTCTTCTGATTTCTCTCCGACAGCAATCGATGGATGAATGACGACTTGTCTGGCCTCATCGAAGATGGCCACATATCCTTCTTCACCGATTTGAATATTCTTTGCGACTTCTGCAATATCATTCACGTCCACATCAACCGCAACGACCCCGCGACCATCTGCCGTCTTTTTAGAGACCGTGATCATCATTTTTTGAGAAGCGGCGTCTACGTATGGATTCGTGATGGCGACGTCTTGACCACTCGCTTCTGCCGCCTCATACCAAGGACGAGTCCGTGGATCGTACCCTTCCGGCAATTCTTGCTCAGGATAGATCGTCATCGTACCTTCCGCTGAGGCAAAATAAATATTTGTCACTTTAGGGTGTGTGTCTAAGTATTCCGTGAACTTTTCTGCTAACGCTTGATTGTCTTCACCTTCTTCATAGATGGATGCATCAATCCGATTGGAGAAGAATGAAATGTCCGTCTGAATCGGAGCAATCAAATTCGCCACTTCATTATTCATCCGGTCTACCCCCGAATTGGCAGACTGGATCATTTGTGACTCGATTTTTTGTTTCGCCTGCGTATAAGCGACGACCCCGATCAATGTTGCTGGAATGAGTAGTAATAGAACTGATAAGACAATTAATTTTTGTTTGATGCTGATGGTACGTTTCTGTCTCATAAAACATCTCCTTACCCCGAATAGAATGTTCAAGAAGCATCGGTATGGGGTACCGAATCCTCCTTGGGTTACTTACAATATCGGTTAGGAAAAATAGATGTTAATCATTGATTGAATTATTCGAAAATTATTTTTCGGAAGCTGAAATGGAGTTTCACTTTATTCAGAACATAACGGCAAATCATTTTATTCGTAATCCGAAATGTATTAAGTTAACATATCGGAAAAGGGGGTAAAAACATGAATACATTATTGGAAGAAATCAAAGCGTATAAAAATCAATTCAAGCAAAAAGCGCCAGCCGAAAAACAACGTTTGATGGCGCAGGCGACACAAGAATTGAAAGAATCAGGGGTGGCTACCGGTTTAGCAGTCGGGGATCAAGCTCCGCTGTTTGAATTGCCTCATGAGGATGGGACAGAAGTCGGTTTGAAAACACTTCTTGAAAAAGGACCTGTCATCGTCACGTTTTATCGCGGTGGATGGTGCCCATACTGTAACCTCGAACTCCGAGCGTATCAGCGAGAATTGGCACAAATTGAGGAAAAGGGCGCCACACTCGTCGCAATCAGCCCGGAGACTCCGGATTACTCACTATCTACGAAAGAGAAGAATGAGCTCGATTTTTACGTGTTGAGCGACGTGGACAATCAAGTCGCACGCCAATTCGATCTCGTCTTTGATATGCCGGATTATTTGATTGAGATTTATGAGGCATCTGGTCTTCGCGTCGATGCACATAACGGCAATGAGGACTGGCAACTTCCAAAGCCAGCGACGTTCATCATCCAACCGGATGGTACGATTTCATTCAGTGATGTGCCCGCTGACTATACAGAACGAGTCGACCCGAAAACGGTCGTTGAAAAACTATAAACGAAAAGGAGATGGCGTATGTCATCTCCTTTTCTTTGTACCATTTTTTACTGATTGTCTGATCGCATATTGAATTCCTCATGCAGTATTCCATACACCATGCTATCGGTCCATTCATTCTTATTCCAATAGTCCTTCAAGAAATGAGCTTCTTTTCTCATTCCGATTCGCTCGCATATTTTTTGAGAAGCGACATTCCTTGCATCAAGATTGGCTTGTATTCGATGTAGGTTGAACTCGTGGAACAATTTTTCAAGTAATCCCTTAATTGCCTCAGTCGCATACCCTTTTCCTGAATGTGAATCAGAAAAACAATACCCGATTTCTACCGTTTCTTTCATACCCGTATACCAGACAGTGAGATCTCCAATCACTTCATCTTGATGTACGACCGCTAAATTTAACGTACTTGTCTCGGTAAGAGTAGAATTCATCAGTTTTTTAGTAAACGCTTCATTCATATTCTCAGAAGTCCAAGAGTCATGTAATAGATATCTACACACGTCAGCATTTTTATAGATGTTGAATGTGGCAGGCAGATCATTCTTTCTGAATGGTCTGATTTCCAAACGTTAAGTGGTAAATTCCAGATCGATTCCCCCTTGTAGATGGTGATGAGTATCCTATGAACACTCACCACCTTACAACTTTATGATGCAATGATAAATTGCTCCACTCGCTTGAGAAGTGTTTCAAGTAACCGTAGTGACCGGTATGTCTCTCCTGTGTACTCGAGACTATGATTCATCTGTTCGACAATCTCGAGTTCGGTCAAGCCCAGATGTTCAAGATGCTTCATTCTCTCATCTATATAATGTTGGTCCGCCGTTCCCATAAGCACGAGCTGTTTACCTTTATGGGACAGGATTGCTTCGTATATGTCGTCTTGTTTCAACAACGGTGTCAACCAAACCAGTTTGGCATCATGAAACACGTTTCGGGTAAGCTCACTTGCCATCGCCATCGTACCGAGCGATTTTCCGATGATTATGTATTCATTAATAGAATGGGATTGTAGCACTTGGTCGATGACGAGACGAACATCGTCAACAATCGCCACTGATACATCGACTGAATCATACCGCTCATCCCGATAATTGTAGTTGACTTCAAGAACATTCAATCCATTCTCTAAACATAACGCTGTCGTATAGCGAAACATCGGGGAATCATTTGTATATCCGTATCCGGGTAACAACATCACGAGCGTATCGGATGACGAATCAGGCTGCAGGAACGAATACGAGACAGGTATTCCGTTTGTCCCGACGACGTGACCATCTGTTACTTCATACATATCGTCCCCTCAATTCTGCAAAAGTTGCGTGTCATGGTGATGAATCATCGTTCCAATGATCTCTCCTTGGAGAATCCGATGAATGGCGTTCCGTTCTTTGAAGTCGAACAAGTGAATCGGCAAACCGTGGTCTCTTGCAAGAAGTAATGCCGATTGATCCATCACTTTCAAATCATGAGCGATGACGTCGTTATAGTGTAGAGTTTCGTATTGGCGCGCCTCCGAGTCCAACCGAGGGTCTCGGTCAAATACGCCGGAGACACCGTTCTTGGCCACAAACAGGGCATCGCATCCCACTTCGATGGCACGCTGAACAGCCGGGTAGTCTGAAGAGACGAACGGTTGACCGTTACCGCCTGCGAAAATGACGACATACCCTTTTTTCAAGTGATTGATGGCCCGAAGTTGAATGTATGGCTCGGCAACGCTTGGCATTGGAATCGACGTCATGACGCGTACTTCTCGATTGGCATCACGTTTCAAGATGCCACGCAGCATCAATGAGTTCATGACTGTCCCGAGCGTCCCGATGCTGTCAGCTTCCACTCGATTGATCCCCCACGTTTCTGCTTGATTCCCTCGGAAGAGATTTCCCCCGCCGACCATGACACACACTTCAACCCCGCTATTTGCGAGTGACAATATTTCTTCTGCTATCAGGCTGAGGCTCATTTCGTCAAAATTATCCGTTCCATCACCAGCCAGAGCGGCTCCACTTATCTTGATACAGATTTTCCGATGTTCCATCTTTCCCCAACCCTTCATTTGGAATTTTTGTTCAATTCAGTATAGAAGAGTTTATATTATGGAACAACACTATTTTTAATTGATTCATAAGGACATTTCTTTATATTCCTTGTAAAACTCATCTAACATATAAAGTCCACCGATTTCTTCATCGATAAACGTATATAAAGAAATTTCAAATTCTAGGGGCGATGCTTCATTGAAACACTCTTTTACTCTTAGCAAGCCTTCTCTTACATACTGCTTTCCCTTTTCAATACTCTCGTTTGAGATATAGTACCGTCCAAGACAAAGATAGTAACGAGGAAATTCTGGGTACTCCGCTATCGCCTTTAACAGATACGGTTCATACTGATCTGGACGTTCGAATTCATGTAGATTGGCCATTGAATAGTAGAGGATCCCTTTTGATTTAGCATCCATTTTATTCAGCATCGACTTGATCTCTTCGATCTTTGTTTCGTCATATACTGGATAGACGAAAGTTGATTCAAGATATACGCCGAGGGCGAAGAAAATCGTATGCTCCGGAAACTTATCAAATGCTTCGAATAAGTGTTTGGAGGCACTTTCATAGTCTTCTTCCGGCGTATCCATTTCAGCACTAATGAGAGTCGTCCAGGCGATGAATTCGTCTGGGTACTCTCGAACTAATTCTCTGGCGGCACGGATTGCAAGGAACAGCTTCTTTGGCGATTGTGCCATAGTTTGTATCTTTTGAATTTCTTGCTCAAAATCTATCATTTTCTCTGCCCCCTTTAAAAATTTTCATCTATTAATCATTCTGATAGGATGATTTGAATACCGTTCGGATCAGTTGAACTGATCGCACTATCACTCATCAGGTTAACATGCGTTAACTGTGTGTGATCCGATTCAGTTACAACGATTTGCGGGACAGGACAATTGAATAATTGTTGCAATACATCTTCAAGACCTGCCGTTTTCGTTTCCATATTCAATCGATGAATACGATTCTCAGAACGTGATTGAACAGCATCTAAATGCTGTTGCAGCTCGATTCGAAATCCGTAAGGTGTATGGATGAACGTTCTTCATTCATTTGATTGAACCGTCAATCCTATTTGTTCTGCTCGTTCTATCACATTCACTTTTTCCTCTTCTGATACTAAAAAACCAATATGATCAAACATCACTTTCTTCCCGTAACCAAATGTGATATTCGTCGCTCCTCGCTTCATTTCAATGATTCTAAAACGAATGGACTGCTCTCTAAAATCATCCCATTTGAGTGGTAGATCGAATGACTTAAATTCCCCATCCTTTTTACCGATTCGTTGGGTTACTTGAAATCCTAGACCCGCATAGAATTTCTCAGTTTCTTCGACGTGTGGTGTCCATACATGAAAATGAAATAACATATGTTCTCTCCTTTGTTCGAATCATTTATGTAGACTCGTTATTTCCAAATCCAATCTTTGTATGGAACTATGCTAGCCATTTCTTCTGCGTTCGTTCCAATAAACGTGATGAGTTCAATCGAATTTCCGTCCGGGTCCTCAAAGTAAATGGCCGCATGTTCAAATGGGACATTCGGAAGAACTAAAGGTTGCTGTTCCGGTGTCATCTTAAAGGCAGTGCGAATTTCAATTCCCCGATCTTCAAGCCACGCTTTGATCGATTTTAAATCTTGCTCCTCTATTCGAAAAGCGATGTGGCGGATTGATGGATGATACGGTAAATTGACTTGACCAGATTTCCATAGTCCAATCCAGCTCTCCCCTTTTATAATCCAAAAGAAGGCCAATTTCTCATTTTGTAATGCCAACTCTAAACCTAGTTTCTCATAAAATCGAATTGATTCAGTTAGATCACTCACCGGCAAGTGGGCCTCGTAAATTCCTTTAATCATTCTCCCTAACCTCACTTTTACATTTAAATTTATCCAGATTCGTCCTTACTAGACATAGATTTATTGACAATATATCAATGTAAAATTATTATATATACTTCCATTATAGTGCTAAAATTGTTTGATGGCTTTCTCGACGAATCGATACTAGGGAAAAGGAAGGGAGATCGCTATGAATAAACAAAGTCAAAAAACAAGCAGGCTTGGGAATATCGCGCCTATGAATTTTGGTGTAAACGAGACGGAACTCCATCTGAAAAATCAATCGAGATTTTGAAAGATCCTCGGGCCAGCTTGAAGAAACACAGCAAGTATTTTGATAACGTCGAAGGATTGAACATCGCAAACATCTGTGGTTCCAATGGAAGAAAAGCCGTACCGCTCTCTATCCTAGGGGCAGAGGTGACGATATTTGACCTATCAGAGGAAAATAAACGATATGCACTAGAACTAGCCGATTGTTCCAACACTGCGATTAAATATGTCGTTGGTGATATTCTTGATCTCGATATGAAAAAGTATCAACATCATTTCGACCTTCTCTATTTAGAGGGAGGAATCTTACATTACTTCGACGACCTCGCTCAATTGATGGATGTTTTGTATTCCATCTTAAAGGTTGGCAGAACTCATCTTAAGTGACAATCACCCGAGAAAAACATGCATCACTCCTGAATTCGTCTACATCCCTAAGTATTTTAACCGCGAACCTTTTCAAGACGACATTTCCTATAGGCAATTTTTTTCTCCAGATGAACAACATGACTTCCCATCTGTATGTTTAAGTCACCATACATTGAGTGACATCATCAATTCAGTGATTTCAGTCGGATTCACATTGCAACAGTTTGATGAGCATAGAGGGTGGAACGGTGAAAATATACCATGGGAGTTCACGATTGTTGCTAAAAAGTAGACTTCATCGTCCAAGAAAAAAGCTCCGATCGGCACAAAAAAAGACCGTAGAACATTCCTACAGTCACTAAGCTTAGGCACCCATAATCGAATCATGACGGGTCGTTTCCCAACCGTACGCCACTTCACGGAGTAACAATTCACCAAATTCCCGATCCTTTTGGTCGATGACCTGCCCTTGTTTCCGCTCATAAAATGTGCGGAATGGGTTCATCTCAAGCGCCCAAATCAAAAGTCCCGCCTCGCACATCGATTGGACGGCATGTTCAAGGAGAGCGGACCCGATTCCGTTCCCTTGATGATTTTCCAAAATATAAATGGCATACACTTCGTTCGTATGGTCTGGATACTCACCCGTACGCTCTTCTCCGTAAAGGACGAAGCCCACAATCTCATCATCCACAATCGCCACAAAGCCGGCGACTTCCTGCCGGCGAAGCGCTGTCCGCAATCGTTCTGCCCATTCGATGGAACCGGACGAAACTTTCAATAAATACTCAGTCGGTACGATCCCCCGATAGGTCGTACGCCATCCGTTCACACGCACTCTCGCAATCCCATACACATCATCTGGTTTGGCGACTCGAATGTCCAATGTGACCCCCTCCTAACCCGAAGCTTTACAAATAGTTTACCACAAATCTCCAACTTGCAATCCGAGATTATGTGAATTTTCATCGTTCTTCTACTACAAAAAAAGAGCCGCCACCTCTACTGAGGCAACGACTCTCTCGGGTTATGCGACTTCTTTTGATTGCACTGGTGTAGATGTCGTCAACGGCTTCTTCAAGAATGAAAGGAGCAATGCACCGACGAGGGCACCTGTCAAGATCGCAACAGCATAGAGTCCCATGCTCATCGCGACATTTCCAGCACCTTCAAGAAGTGGGAAGACGAAGATTCCACCGTGTGGGGCCGGTAATTGAATCGCGAAGAATGCTGACAATCCACCTGCGATTGCAGAACCGAGGATGGCAGATGGTAGGACGCGAATTGGGTCAGCAGCAGCGAACGGAATGGCCGCTTCGGTGATGAATGAAGCACCCATGATGTACGCAGTCTTACCAGCTTCACGCTCTTGTTTCGAGAATTTCTGGCGAGCAAATACGGTTGATGCAAGTGCGACAAGGATTGGTGGTACCATTCCACCCGCCATGACGGCTGCCATGACTTCTTGGTTTCCTGCTGTGAGAGCTGCCGTACCAAACACGTATGCTGTCTTGTTGATCGGACCACCCATATCGACTGCCATCATTCCTCCAACGATGACACCGAGAAGGATCGCATTCGCTCCACTCATGCTGTTCAACGTATCCATCAACCATGTCATAAGTGCTGCGATCGGTTCATTGACGACAAGCAACATAATCATACCTGAGATAAACGATCCGAGTAACGGATACAAAAGAACTGGCTTGATTCCTTCAAGCGAAGCAGGCAATTTCGCGAGTGTCTTTTTCAAGAAGAGGACAACGTAACCTGCCAAGAAACCGGCAATGAGACCACCGAGGAATCCAGCGTTCCCTTGGCTTGCGAGTACCCCTGCGACGAGACCTGGTGCGAGACCTGGACGATCGGCAATCGACATCGCGATGAAACCTGCAAGAATCGGAACGAGGAAGCCGAATGCTGCTCCACCGATTGTCATCAACTGTGCTGCGAATTCATTGTAAGATGGATCATCCGGGTTAGCAGAGTTGATGCCCCAGAAGAAACTAATTGCGATCAAGAGACCACCTGCGACGACAAGTGGTAGCATCGCAGATACACCGCTCATCAAGTGCTTATAGACACCTGTACGTTGTTCTTTTGGTGCACCAGACGTTTTGGAAGCTTCATATACCGGTGCATCTTGATTGACGGCACGATTGATGAGTTCTTCCGGTTTCCGGATCCCTTGTGCGACCGGTACTTCGATGACACGTTTTCCGGCGAAACGCTCCATTTCCACGGCTTTGTCCGCTGCGACGATGATAGCTGTAGCACGGTCGATGTCTGCCCGTGTAAGCTCATTCTTCACTCCAGTAGAACCGTTCGTTTCGACTTTAATATCGACGCCCATCGCTTCCGCTTTTTGTTTCAAGCTGTCGGCTGCCATATACGTATGGGCGATTCCTGTCGGACAAGCCGTGACCGCTAAGATGAACGGAGCATCTTCGTTCGTCGGTTTGACGACTTCTGGCTTCTCTTCTGCCGCTTCCTTCTCTTCGATGGCACGGATGACATCGCTTTCAGAAGTCGCTGCATAGAGGCGCTCTTGGAATGCTGGGTCCATCAAGTAAACCGATAATTTAGAGAGCGTTTCAAGGTGTTCGTTATTCGCGTTCTCCCCTGCCGCAATCATGAAGAAAAGGCGGCTTGGTTGACCGTCCAACGCTTCGTAATCGACTCCTTCTGAGCGTCCGAAGGCGATTGCTGGTGTTTGGACAGCACTCGTTTTCGCGTGAGGGATGGCAATCCCTTCTCCGAGTCCAGTCGTGCTCTCGCTTTCACGTTTTAAGATGGCGTCACGATATCCATCGCGGTCAGATAGTTTGCCGGCACGGTCGAGGACATCGACGAGTTCTTCGATGACCTCACGCTTAGAGCTAGCACGAAGATTCAATTGAATCGTATCGCGTTGAAGCAAGTCCGTGATTTTCATGTTGTTTCCTCCATTCGTTTGAGTGGTGTGAGTTGTACTTGATCGATCAATCGATCAATATCTTCTTTTGAACAAAGACCAAATGTATATGCGGACGCACTACCTGTTGTGACAGCGTAGCGGAACGCCTCCTGCTCGCCTTTTTCTTTGACGTTTGCGACAAATCCGGCAACGAGTGAGTCTCCGGCACCGACTGAGTTGACGAGTTTCCCGACTGGTGTGTTTGCCGTGACCGCACCGTCCTTGTTGACGAGTAGTGCTCCATCTCCTGCAAACGAAATGATGACGTTTTTCGCGCCACGTTCGACGAGCTGCTCCGCATAAGGAAGAGCGTCCTCAAACGTCTCGATCTCTGTATCGAACAGTTCGCCTAACTCGTGATGGTTCGGTTTGATCATCAACGGTTCGAGCGAAAGGACTTCAAGCATGGCGTCTTTCGTCGTATCGACGACGAAGTCGGCACCTTTTTCGCGAATCGATTCAGCGATTCTCCGGTACAACGAGTCCGGTAAATTGCTTGGGATACTTCCTGCAAGAACGACGATGTCACCTTCATCGACTTGGTCGAACTTGGCTTTTAATTGTTCGAGTTCACCATCCGTGATGTTCGGTCCGCTCGCGTTCAATTCGGTCTCTTCTTTTGCACGAATCTTGACGTTGATTCGGGTATTTCCGTTCACTTCAACAAAATCCGTGTGCACGCCATGGTCGACGAGCGACTTTTTGATGAAATCACCTGTCGTTCCACCGATAAAGCCAAGCGCTTTCGTTTCTTTTTCATATTCTCGAAGTACGATTGAAACGTTGATCCCTTTTCCACCTGCTCGTTCGGTCGTTTCTTCGATTCTGTTTACTTCTCCTAAATTTACTTCTGGTAATGTCACATAGTAATCAATAGAAGGGTTGAGTGTTAACGTGTAAATCATTTCGCATTCACCACCTTTGTTATTGTTTGGATGGAACTCATTGATGCATCGCTTGATGTGATCAATTGCGCAGCGTCTAACGTGGCGACTCGGCTGAACGTTCGTTTCCCGATTTTCGATGCGTCCGCGAGCACGTATGACGTCTGTGCCAATTCAATTGCCGTCTTTTTGACAAGCGCTTCTTCTGGGTCCGGTGTCGTGTAGCCTGCGTCAAGGTCGATTCCGTTCATTCCGAGGAAAGCGAGGTCAACTCGATAATTCATCATGCTCTCGCGTGCATTGTATCCGACGAGCGCTTGAGTCGACCGTTTCAATTCTCCGCCTATCACAAACGTCTTAATATCAAGATCAAATAATTCATTCGCTATCGGTAGACTGTTCGTGACGACGACAATGTTCTTTCCTTCTAAAAACGGTACCATCGCTTGAGTCGTTGTCCCGGCATCTAAATAGATCGACATCCCATCTTCAATGAATGTTGCGGCCTTCCGTGCAATCGCAACTTTTTCATCGACGAAACGATCTCGTTTCTCTTCAAATGTCGGTTCTTCGTCAGGAGTCGCGATGAGTGTCGCTCCCCCGTGCACCCTTGCCAGATATCCTTCCGCTTCGAGATCCGTCAAATCACGACGAATCGTCGACTCGGATGAATCCGTCAAATCAACCAACTCTTTCAATTTGACGACTTTCTGCTCAGATAAGCGTTGTAATATCAACTGATGTCGTTGTTTCGTTAACATCTTGTTCCCTCCATACGTCTAATATAAAGCGTTTTCATTATAAAAACAACTAAAATCATTCAAAAACATTCATATTCAATCAATATGTCACAATTATAACATAAAAAACGGTCATTTAATGACCGTTTTTTATGTTTATGACTGTTTTCTTAACCATTCCACCACTTCTTGCACGAGTTTTGGATGAATTGGTTCATCGATCGCCTCGCGGTATTCTTTATGAAGCGTCAGAAGAGAATGCGGTGAATCTCGCTTCACGAGTAGGTGATTCATGTCATCGATGATAGAGGACGTAACCTCCCCTTTCGTCTGAATCATATGGACGTGCTCCGGTGGGACTTGTACGTCACGTCCCCCTGTAATCGCAAGGACTGGAACGGTGACATGTTCTAACCGCTCCCGTACGTCATACGAGGCATGTTCGCGAATCCATTTTGCGTTCACGACTTGTCCTCTATATTTAAAAGCGGAGACGTTCGTGCGTAAAGATCGCTCGAGCAAGTCATCCTGCCGCTGTCTCACCTTTTTCGCCACCCCTGTCACCCGGTAAAACATGCCTTTTAATCCTTTGACACGTTCGACGTCCTTTGCTAAGGCGTCTGCCTGATATAAAAACATCTGTTTCGATGACTCATGGAACCCTGACAATAAAATGAGTCCATCGGATTTCGTCTCCAATTGTACAGCTGGCGCAAGGACTGCCCCTTCACTATGACCGAGTATATAAAGATGATTCACATCTGCGAGTTGTCGAATCGTCCGCACGACTAGAATCGCATCGTTAATCAAATCATGTAACCCGACCTTATTGAAGTCACCATCCGACTTCCCGATTCCTTGTTTGTCATACCGAAAGACGTTATAGCCATGATCGTATAGCGCCTCAGCTAACTTCCCGTACGTATTAAAGCCGACGCCACCCATATTTCCGTCACGGTCACTTGGCCCACTCCCACTCAACATGACAATAGTCGCCCGAGGCTCCTCATGCGAAAGAAAAGTTCCTGCAATTGTTCCATACGCTGTCGTAATCGTCATCTCTTGTTTCATCGTATCGCCTCCACTTCTATCATACCCGAAACGAACGACCAAAAAAATATGTCGGCGTCACATCGGACAGCGACATATGGTAGGTAATCAATCAGTTAACCAAGCGTGAAGCCAGTTGACAGCATCGGATAAACCGTCTTTCGTCAGACGCTCGAGTGTGTCCTTCTCCGTAAACACATGCCAACTTCCTTCTAATGAATCACTTAGCATAATATATGGAAGTCCAGCCTCATCGTAAGCATCACCCGGAGAACTTCCCAACGAACGAACTGTTAATTCATCGAAAGGAGACTGTTCAAGAATTGGATATGATTTCATCCCTTTCGTTCGAACATATAGTGGACCGTCACCAGTTCCAAGAATATCAAGCATGATGACCGTTTCCACTTTTTCTTTTTGTCCCGCTATCCGTTCAAGGAAATCGTCACTCGCCTCTCTTGAATTACCATTTCCGTTCAAGAAGACGTATCGAATCGTGTACTCAGGCAACTCATCATCCATCACCTGCATCAGGTGATATAAGACTGTTGACGGGCCGACGGTCGATAAATAATGTGCGCCGTGCCATGTAGAATCAAGTCGTGACATGATGATGATTTCCTGGTCTGACTTACCCGTTTGGATAAATTCGACATATGGGATCTCTTCGCGGTAAGGCTCAATCCTCACCTTTTGTCCATCTCTCAGCTGTTCTGCCGTTTCCGAGTCTATCCCTGTACCGTCTAGTGGCAAATATGATGACGTAATCAAGTAACCCACATCCAATGAGTCATCTTCATACGGTGTGATGATGTACCCAGCAGCCCCTTTTGAAGCAAGTGATGACAAATAAGCGTTCGCTTCTCGGTCATTTAACACCTCTCCAGTGTAGTCGACCGTATAGGCATCTTCGCCGTTATCATAAGAAAACTCGGTCGTCGGTAACACAATCACTTTTCCTTTAACGTCGGGAATATCTTGTCCCCATCGCATATGTAAAATCGTCCCTTTAAACGGTTTTTCAAACAACATGTTTGAATACCCTTCAAACGCCTCACCTTCAATCTGGAGTTCTGACCAATATGTCGTCCGCTCTGTGTAGTGAACAGTTCGCTCCATTTCAACCTGCAAATCGCTTCCAAGCGTTTCAAAAAAGTCAGCACTTTCCCAACTATCTGCACTCCGGTCGACTGACGAAAAATATTTCGCTGTCTCGAGCGGTGTCGGATGAATCGGATTAATAACAAGGAATATTGTCGCTACCGAACGTAGCAGACCGATCATGATTAACATTCATTATTCTCCACTCTGTAATGATATTGGCTATGTGTGCCAATTTTTATTATAAAATGCAATTTATGCAATGACTATCTTATTTTTATCAATAAAATTATATTTTCTAAAGAATTATTTATATCATTTTCAGCTCTCATATATCGCTAAGTACATCCAAATCATTCACTCTGTAAGAAGGTAAACTAGTCATGAAAAGTAAAAGTCTGAACTAATCATACTGGAGGTGGTCCTTTTGGAGAAAAAACTAAGAAAAGACATGTTGAAGGTCATTTCTATCTTTACAATCGGAATTATTTTAGTCTTGCTAGTTCCATACTTATTTTCTCTCTTTTAAAAAAGGCAAGATAAGTTAAGAACTTCGGTCTCGAAGTAATCATTTTTAAAATCGTAAAAAGTGCCCGCTCTCTCGAACGGGCACCAGAACAGATTCTATTGCTTATACGCCTTCGTATGCCGCGTACATGATCTCTTTCAATTCTTCAACGAGCGGCATTTTCGGGTTTGCCGTCGTACATTGGTCTTCAAATGCGTCGACTGCCATTTTGTCAATCTTCGCATCGAGTTCTGCTTTCTTGATGCCTTGTGCTTTGAACGAGAGTTTGATGTTCAAACGTTGACCGAGCTCGATAATCGCTTGGACGAGTGACTCGACACCTTCTGCTGTCGTACTTGCCGGGAGGCCGAGGTAACGTGCGATTTCTGCGTAACGCTCGTCTGCGATGAATGACTCATATTTCGGGAACGCCGCAAGTTTTGATGGGCGTGTCGCGTTGTAACGGATGACGTGTGGCATAAGGATTGCGTTCGTACGACCGTGTGGTACGTGGAACTCTCCACCGATTTTGTGAGCGATCGAGTGGTTGATTCCAAGGAACGCGTTCGCGAACGCCATACCAGCCATCGTTGAAGCGTTGTGCACTTTCTGACGTGCTTCCGCATCGCTACCGTTTTCATACGCTTTTGGTAGGTAGTCGAAAATCATCTTGATGGCGCGGAGGCAAAGGCCGTCCGTGTAATCATTCGCCATGACTGAAACGTATGCTTCGATCGCGTGCGTCATGACGTCCATTCCTGTGTCAGCCGTAATTGATGCTGGCACGGTCATGACGAACTCAGGGTCGACGATTGCAACGTCTGGTGTGATCGCATAGTCAGCAATCGGATATTTCACGTTACGTTTTTTGTCTGTAATGACGGTAAACGGTGTCACTTCAGAACCTGTACCAGAAGTTGTCGGGATGGCGATAAACATTGATTTGTTACCGAGCGTCGGGAACTTGTACGTCCGTTTGCGAATATCCATGAATTTCTGACGAAGGTTTGAGAACTTCTCTTCTGGACGTTCGTAGAAGAGCCACATTCCTTTCGCAGCATCCATTGGTGATCCACCACCAAGTGCGATAATCATGTCTGGTTGGAAGTGACGCATCGCTTCGGCACCGTTCATGACCGTTTCGACAGATGGGTCTGGCTCGACTTGGTCAAAGATGCGGTACTCGACACCTGCTGGCAAGTTCTTGATGACTTTGTCAGCGAATCCAAGTTTGACCATCATTTCATCCGTGACGATCATCGCCCGTTTTTTCGTTGTGAGCGATTGAAGGTATTGCACCGAGTTTTTCTCGAAGTAGATTTTTTCAGGTACTTTGAACCATTGCATATTCACGCGACGTCTCGCCACCTTTTTCACGTTGAGTAGATGTTTCGCCGTCACGTTTTCTGAGACGGAGTTTTTACCATATGACCCACAGCCGAGCGTGAGGGATGGTGTCATTTCGTTATAAAGGTCACCGATTCCACCGTGTGCTGAAGGTGAGTTGACGATGATACGGCAAGCTTTCATGCGAAGACCGAAGTCAAGGATCGCATCGTCATCTGTTGAGTGGATGACCGCTGTGTGACCGAGACCACCGATTTCGAGCATTTTTTCAGCGATGGCGAATCCTTCTTCACGTGACTGTACTTTATAAGCACCGAGAACCGGGCTCAACTTTTCATGAGAAAGAAGTTCAGTTGCGCCGACCGTTTCAAGTTCAGCGATCAAGATTTTCGTATCAGCCGGTACGTTGAGACCTGCTTTTTCAGCGATCCACGCTGCTGGCTTCCCGACGATTTCTGGGTTGACCGCACATGTGTCCGTGCGAATGACAAGTGTTTCGAGTTTCGCTTTTTCTTCAGGTGAGCAGAAGTAGCAACCGAGTGCCGTCATTTCTGCCTTCACTTCTTCGTAAACTTCTTGGTCGACGATGATTGCTTGTTCAGACGCACAAATCATACCGTTGTCGAACGTTTTTGAGAGGATGACGTCTGAGATGGCACGTTTCACTTTCGCAGTCTTATCGATGTAAGCCGGTACGTTACCAGGTCCGACACCGAGTGCTGGTTTACCAGTCGAGTAAGCTGATTTGACCATTGCTGCCCCACCAGTCGCAAGAACCATCGCCACACCTGGGTGATTCATGAGTGCTTTTGTTGCGTCGAGCGACGGGACTTCAACCCATTGAATCAAGTTTTCAGGAGCACCTGCCGCTACCGCTGCGTCACGAAGGACACGTGCCGCTTCACTTGAACACTGTTGAGCGGATGGATGGAACGCGAAGATGATTGGGTTACGTGTCTTGATCGCGATGATCGCTTTGAACATCGTTGTCGATGTTGGGTTTGTGACCGGTGTGACCCCAGCGACGACACCGACTGGTTCTGCGATGTATGTGATTCCGTTTTGAACGTCGTCTTCAAGAACGCCAACTGTTTTTTCTCCACGGAGTGAGTTGTAAATATATTCTGTCGCGAAGATATTTTTGATCATCTTGTCTTCAAAGACACCGCGACCTGTTTCTGTATGTGCTAGTTTCGCAAGTGCGACGTGTTGCTCAAGTCCAGCGAGCGCCATCGCTTGTACGATCTGATCGATTTTCTCTTGGTCGAACGTCATCAACGTATCGAGTGCGGCATGTGCACCCGCTACGAGCGTATCCACCATTTGTTCTGCCGTAGTTTCCACTTTTGCTTTCTCTTTGACTGCCATGTTAGGTTCCTCCTCATAATTGAGAGCTTTTAATGAACATATTGACTTGATGGAAGACACAATGTGATGACTGCTTTCAAGAGATTGTGCTTTCCTTCACATTCATAGAATACAATGTTTTTCAGAGTTTGTGGGTGACAACAATGTGAACTCTTTCACAATATTTTTTTGTCATTTGTTGATAGCCCTTGATTTTTAACTGTGTCCTCAGTAAAATCAAATACGTTTTCATGAAAACAAATAAATAATTTAATGTAAACGCTTACATTAATTGTGTCGGTTCTATTTCTATGATGATGTATCAATCATCACATCAACCCGTTTTTAGGTTCAACTGCACCTAACTCGTGTATAATGAAAATAGAACCTAACTAGGAAGTGAATCTACTATGCCGAAACAAGATGCTGCGGACCAGTTCGTCAAACTGATCCCTTTAATTCGTCGTAAACTGCTACGTCGATCTGATTTCCCACAAATTCCGAACTTGAATTTCTCTCATTTCCATCTGTTGATGTTGATTGAGGACGAGGGGGCTGTCACAAATGGACGAATTAGTGAAACACTCTCCATCGCGCCGCCCAATGTTACCCCGCTCATCACGAAACTGTTAAATGAAGGATATATTACACGCGTACCGGATGAACGGGACCGCCGTGTCATTTGGAACCAGTTGACAGAGAAAGGTGAGCGTATTTTACTCGAACGGAGAGACTCGTTCCGGAGGCTTTTTGAGGAGCGTCTCGCCTTTTTAAACGAAGATGAAACCGACCGCCTCATTGACAGTTTGAAGACGCTCACCGAGATTGTTGAAAAGATGGATAAGGGCGACGAGTAAAACTTTTCTCGTCAATTCACGCAACTTCTTATATAATCTGTAATGAATCTACGTACAAATGGAAAGAGAGATGACATGTAATGGGTCGTAAATGGAACAACATTAAAGAGAAGAAGGCGTCAAAAGACGCGAACACGAGTCGCGTCTATGCGAAGTTCGGTCGCGAGATTTATGTGGCCGCCCGCCAAGGGGAACCTGATCCTGAGTTGAACCAGTCATTAAAATTCGTTGTGGAGCGTGCGAAGACGTATAACGTGCCCCGTGCGATTATCGATCGCGCGATCGATAAAGCAAAAGGTGGCGACGAAGAAAACTTCGATGAGCTTCGCTATGAAGGATTCGGACCGAACGGTTCGATGGTCATCGTCGATACGTTGACGAATAACGTGAACCGTACAGCATCTGAAGTACGTGCGGCTTTCGGTAAAAACGGAGGAAACATGGGTGTCAGCGGTTCGGTCGCCTACATGTTTGATGCGACAGCCGTCATCGGTGTCAATCAAATGTCGGCAGATGATGTCCTTGAACTCATGATGGAACACGACCTTGACGTTCGTGACGTCATCGAAGAAGATGAGACGGTCATCGTCTATGCCGAGCCAGAAGCGTTCCATGCCGTTCAGACTGCATTCAAGTCTGCCGGGGTTGAAGAGTTCGCCGTCGCTGAGTTGACGATGCTTCCACAAAACGAAGTGTCGCTCGATGACGATTCGAAAGAACAGTTTGAAAAATTAATCGATGTGCTCGAAGACTTGGAAGATGTTCGCCAAGTGTATCACAACGTCGATCTGTAACACGTAAGCGATAACTTTCACGAGTTATCGCTTTTTTTCATAATCGATTTGACAAGGGTCACATCATATGTTAAATTTCAAAAAGTCTTTATCATATTAAAGTGATACCAAGAGAAAGAAATTGTGAAAGGTGTTGGATGGATATGAACGCAGTATTACTTGCAGTCATCGTCTTATTTGCACTCGCCATTAGTCGTGTGCATATTGTATTGTCCTTAATATTAGCTGCGCTTGTCGGAGGGCTTGTTGGAGGGCTCGGATTTAACGATACGTTGACCGCCTTCAGCGACGGTCTTGGCGGCGGAGCGAGCATCGCCCTTAGCTATGCGCTTCTCGGAGCATTCGCCGTCGGATTGTCGAAGACGGGTCTACCAGACGTCTTAGCTGAAAAGTTAATTGCGATGTCAGGTCGTGACGTGTCAGGCAAGCGCGTGATGTACGTCAAAGCGTTCTTATTGTCGCTTCTCTTATTGTTGTCAATCAGCTCACAAAACGTACTCCCGATTCACATCGCCTTTATCCCGATCGTGATTCCGCCGTTACTCGTCTTATTCAATGAGTTGAAGTTAGATCGCCGCCTCGTCGCAACCATCTTGACGTTCGGTCTCGTGACACCGTATATGTTGCTACCAGTCGGGTTCGGTGGCATTTACTTGAATGAGATTTTGATTGCAAACGTTGAAGCGAACGGCTTAGCTGTCGGAGACGTCAATATCATCTCGATTATGGGAATTCCGGCATTAGGGATGGTCGTCGGATTGATTGCCGCGTTCATTCACTACCGGAAACCACGAACGTACGAAACGATTGCACTCGGACCATCTGACTATGAAGTTCGTCAAATGAGTGGCTTCAAGATGATCATGACGCTTGCCGTCGTTCTCATCGTCCTCGTCGTCCAATTGCAGACGGAGTCGATGATTGCTTCAGCGGTGACAGGACTAATCTTACTCTCGATTTTCCGCCTCATCCCTTGGTCAGAGGCCGATGACATCTTCACGAGCGGGATGCGCATGATGGCATTCATCGGTTTCGTCATGATTGCCGCTAGTGGATTCGCAGCCGTTATTCGTGAAACAGGTGCCATCGATCCGCTCGTCAACGGTGCGAGCGATTTGATGGGTGATTCTAAAATGATTGCAGCTCTTGTCATGTTACTTGTCGGACTCGTCATTACACTTGGCATCGGCTCGAGCTTCTCAACTGTTCCAATCATTGCGGCCATCTTCGTACCGCTTTGTGTACAGTATGGCTTCTCTGTCGAGGCGACGATTGCCATCATCGGGACTGCAGGTGCTCTTGGTGACGCCGGGAGTCCTGCGAGTGACTCGACCCTCGGACCTACGAGTGGATTGAATGCTGACGGTCAACACGATCACCTTCGTGAAACGGTTTGGCCAACGTTCTTACACTACAACATTCCACTCATCATCTTCGGGGTGATTGCCGCGATGGTGCTTTGATCATTTTTTCCGTCGTGAATAAATGGTTCCTAATAAAATCAGAATGAGAATAAACCAGATTCCCGTATACATGAGGATTTCGGTGAACATAAAACTCCTCCTAAACAAAAGATAAGGAGCGACAGTTGTCGCTCCTTTTTATGATGAGGTTTTTAAAACGGTCTTGCAAGTATCGAGATACGCATCGACCACTTCTGCCACCTCTCGTCCTTCTCGAATTGCCCATACAATCAGGCTTTGCCCCCGCTTCGCATCCCCAGCGACAAAGACGTTATCCGTTTCCGTATGGAAATCTTTCGTCTTCTCGACGCCGATTTTCCGCAACTCGTGCTCTGGTCGTTCAAATCCAATGGCGACGAGGATGAGGTCCGCCGGGTACGTCTCCATCGAATCTTCCTCTACGAAGAAAGTCGCTTGACCATCCGGGTTGACGACTTTCGTCATCCGTTCCGTTTCAATCCCTGTGACACGTCCTTCTTTCGTGACGATTTGGTTGGAGCGAATCAAATATGTTCTCGGGTCTTTCTCATAGACCGCGAGTGATTCCGCATACGCATAATCGGTCGTAAGCGTGTCAGGTTGAAGTGGCCAAGGTTTCTCTGGTGCACGGAGCAACCCTTTTGACGGGTGCTTCCCAAATTGAACGACTGATTTTGCACCTTGACGAATTGCCGTCGCCACGCAGTCCGCTCCTGTATCTCCTCCTCCAATGACGATGACATCTTTGTCCTTGGCGTCATAACCAGAGGCAAGGGGAGCCCCTTTACGTTCATGCATAGATGCCGTCAAATAATCCATCGCCATTTCAACGCCAGCGGCATCATCTCCGTCAATCCCGAGCGTGCGCTGTTTTTGAGCTCCGGTCGCCAAGATGACCGCATCGTATTCGTTCCGAAGCGATTCGACCGTTACATCTGTACTAACCTCGACGTTCGTCCGGATGACAATACCCTCTTGTTCGAGTAACCGAACGCGACGTCTTACGACATCTTTATCGAGTTTCATGTTTGGGATTCCATACATGAGCAGTCCTCCCGCTTCATCCGACTTCTCGATGATGGTGACCGAATGACCCAATTGATTCAATTGATCAGCGGCGGCCAGACCAGCAGGACCACTTCCGATGATGGCGACCGACATCCCAGTTCTTCGATGAACTAGTCTCGGTTTCACCCATCCTTCTTCAAATGCCCGGTCGATGATCGTTCGCTCGATGGATTTGATGGCGACTGGATCTTCACTGATCCCGAGTGTACACGATCCTTCACACGGTGCCGGACAAACCCTTCCCGTGAACTCCGGGAAGTTGTTCGTCTCCATCAATCGATGGTATGCACCCATCCAGTCCGCTTTCGTGACGAGCTTGTTCCATTCAGGAATATAGTTGTGAATCGGGCATCCAATCGTCTCCTGACCAATCAAATCACCGACATGACAGAACGGTGTGCCGCAGTCCATACAACGCGCGGCTTGTTGTTGAACGGATTGATCATCCATACGAGACGCATATTCATCATAATCCCTCACCCGCTCTTCGACGTGACGTTCTGGCAGCGTCGTTCGCGCGATGTTCAAAAAGTTATGTTTCATACGGTACCTCCTTCAGTCACGACACGGAACAATTCTAGTGCTCGGTCTGCCTCACTCAATTCAGGACGATTTGCCTCAATTTGACGCATCACGTCTAAGACGTTCGCATAGTCTCTTGGAACGACTTTCACAAAGTGTGAACGTACTTGTTCAAAGGACTCTAAAATCGTCCGTGCTTTGACGCTATCTGTGTGGAATTGGTGCGCTTCAAGAAGCGCATAAATTTGTTCGATATCTTCATCGTCCAACTCCCGTACGACGGAAACAAGCTCCTCATTGACGAGTTGTTCATAGGCTTGCGCTCCGTAAATATAAGCTGTACCACCGGACATACCGGCCGCAAAATTTCGTCCAATCTGTCCGAGTACAAGAACAGTGCCACCGGTCATATATTCACACCCGTGATCCCCGACTCCTTCGACGACTGCCGTCGCACCAGAGTTACGAACGGCGAACCGCTCA
Source organism: Exiguobacterium sp. s129 (assembly GCF_018617585.1). Taxonomy (GTDB): domain Bacteria; phylum Bacillota; class Bacilli; order Exiguobacteriales; family Exiguobacteriaceae; genus Exiguobacterium; species Exiguobacterium aestuarii_A. The sequence continues at coordinate 5,175 of NZ_JACSKL010000020.1, read as the reverse complement.
CCGACATGTCCGTTGAAAAACGCCTGACCGCTCGTCGCTCCGTATAAGCAGACGTTACCGGCAATCATTTGTTCACTTTCATCAAACGGCGCATGCTTTTCAGCAATCAATGCCAGTTTCCCTCCGCTCAGGCCTTTGCCGATATAATCGTTCGCATCGCCAATGACTGAGATGGTAATGCCACTCGGTAAAAATGCACCCAGACTTTGTCCGGCAGATCCACTAAGGCGAAGCGAAATCGTATCGTCCGGTAAACCAACCTGACCATGAACTTTCGTCACTTCAAAACCTAACTGTGTCCCGACCGCTCGATCGGTGTTTCGGATGCGACCTACGAAGAACGTTGGTTGGGCAGAAGTAATGGAACGTGATACGGCCGGTATGAGCTTACGATGATCGTATGAACGGTATGCCGGATGAGCGAGTTCTTCTCGTTCCGATAGCGGTGTCGGCATCGAAAGCATTGGAGACAAATCTAGACGTCCCGCTTTCGGATGATTCGTCTTCCACACGCTTTCTTCGAGTAGATCCGTTCGACCAACTACTTCATCGAGTGATGTCACACCGAGTGACGCCAAGATTTCCCGCACTTCTTCAGCCAAGAACGTCATCAAGTTGACGACATGCTCTGGTTTCCCCATAAATTTCTGACGAAGTACCGGGTCTTGTGTCGCCACACCGACCGGACAAGTGTCTAAGTGACAAGCGCGCATCATGATACATCCGAGGACGACGAGTGGTGCTGTCGCAAACGCAAACTCTTCTGCCCCAAAGATGGCCGCCATGACGATATCGCGACCCGTCATAAGCTTCCCGTCCGTCTCGAGCGTGACTCTTCCCCGGAGGCCGTTCAATGTGAGCGTTTGATGTGACTCTAAGAGACCGAGTTCCCAAGGGAGACCTGTATGCTTAATCGATGTCTTCGGAGATGCACCAGTCCCACCGTCATATCCGCTAATGACAATCGTATCCGCGTTCGCTTTCGCCACGCCTGCTGCAATCGTCCCAACCCCTGATTTTGAAACGAGTTTGACACTGATTTTTGCATTCGGGTTCACATGTTTTAAGTCAAAAATGAGTTGTGCTAAATCCTCAATCGAATAAATATCGTGATGCGGAGGCGGCGAGATAAGTCCAACGCCAGGAACCGATCCCCGGACTTCGGCGACCCATGGGTACACCTTGTTCCCTGGAAGTTGTCCACCTTCCCCTGGTTTTGCCCCTTGTGCCATCTTGATTTGAATCTCATCGGCATGATATAGATATTCCGCCGTCACGCCGAAACGGCCACTCGCCACTTGTTTGATGCGACTGATGCGCTCGTTTCCGAATTCATCCGGGACGAAGCGGGTCCGGTCTTCCCCACCTTCACCGGAGTTACTTTTCGCACCGATTTGGTTCATTGCAATAGCAAGCGTCTCGTGTGCTTCTTTCGACAAGGATCCGAATGACATCGCTCCCGTCTTAAAACGACGTACGATTGACGTGATCGGTTCCACATCATCAATCGGTACCGGACGTTGTTCCTTAAACGAGAACAACTGACGGATAAATTGTCCCGACGACTCATGTAACTTCACGTAGGCATCGTAATATTTTCGTTCATTCTCACGGCAGGCGTGTTGCAACAAGTGAATCGTCTTCGGATTGAACGCATGTTCCTCTCCGTCTGCACGCCATTGGAAATCACTTCCTGCTTCAAGCGGGCGATTTGTCTCATATGCGTCTTTGTGGAGCGTTTTTGCCTCGTCTTCTAATTCAACGAATCCGATTCCTGATAGCTGAGACGTCGTTCCCCGGAAATGCGTTTCAATCAATTCATGGTCTAATCCGACCGCTTCGAAAATTTGAGCCCCACGATAACTTTGAATCGTCGAGATTCCCATTTTCGACATGATTTTGACGATGCCTTCAACGACAGCTTTTTGATAGGAGCGAATTGCCTCTTCAAATGAATGAGCGATTTGTTCATGTTCGACTAAGTGTTGAATCGTTGCATAGGCAACGTAAGGGTATATCGCATCGGCCCCATAACCGATCAAAGTGGCAGCCTGATGCACTTCTCGCACTTCGCCACTTTCACAAATCACGCTACAGTTCGATCGCAAGTTCTCACGAATCAAATGTTGATGAACGGCACTGAGCACGAGGAGCGCCGGCATCGCAGCCCGATCACGTGACATATAACGGTCAGATAGGACAATGACGTTCGCACCATTTCGTACAATTTCGCTGACGTGTTGCAAAAGGGCTTCAAGCGACGCCTCTAAATCATTTGTAAACGTCGTATCGACGCGAGCGAGTTTGAGTCGCTCACCAATTTGATCGAGTGTCGAACCATCGATGATTGGATGATCCAGCCACACACGTTTCGCATGACCGCGCCCGGTATGGACCGGATCACCTTGCGGACCAATCCAAGTGAACGTCGCTGTGACAATTTTCTCCCGTAAAGCATCAATCGGCGGGTTCGTCACTTGCGCGAAGTGTTGTTTAAAGTAATGGAAGAGCGACCGAGGACGGGTAGAGAGAACTGCGATTGGTTGATCATGTCCCATCGACCCAATCGGATCTTTCTCGTCGTTGATCAACGGAATCATATACTGTTCGATATCCTCTTTTGTATACCCGAACGCGCGTTGCACACGATCGAGTTCTGAGAGGTCTTGTTCCTGAACACCTCTATCTTCCACTTTCATCATTTGTTTGAGCCATTTGTGATACGGTTCCGACTTTGCAATCGTCTCCTTGATTTCCTGATCGGGAATCATCCGCTTCTCAATCAAGTCGATCAAGAGCAACTGTCCAGGTCGTAGGCGCTGTTTTGATTTGACGTTCTCTGCGTCGACAGGGATGACGCCTGTCTCTGATGACAGGATCAATTCTCCGTCCAATGTCTCGACGTAACGCATCGGACGTAACCCGTTCCGGTCTAAAATTGCACCAATCTGTCGCCCATCGGTAAAGACGACGCCCGTTGGACCATCCCACGGCTCCATGATGGATGAGTGATATTGATAGAAGTCACGTTTGAACGGTTCCATCTTGCCTTCAACAAACGGTTCGGGAATTAACATCATCGCCGTATGCGCAATCGATCGACCGGTGCGTGTGAAGAACTCGAAGGCATTATCGAGCATCGACGAGTCACTGCCGTCCTCTTGGAGAACTGGGAACAAATGATTCACATCCTCAAACAGATCGGTCGATGTGACCCCTTCGCGAGCGCGCATCGCATCGATATTGCCTCGTAACGTGTTGATTTCCCCATTATGGACAATCATCCGGTTTGGGTGTGCACGTTCCCATGAAGGGAACGTATTTGTTGAGAAGCGAGAGTGAACGATTCCGAACGTGCTCTTATAATGCGGTGATTGCAAGTCCAAATAGAAGGCATCAATTTGAACTGGCGTCAGCATTCCTTTATATACAATCGTTCTCGTCGACAGGCTCGCAATATATAAGTTTAGTGATTCAACTTTTTCAATCTTTCGTCGGAGCTCATAGAACACACGTTCATTCGCATCTTCATCAAGAAACGGACAAGAGATGAACCACTGATAAATGACCGGTTGCGTCACGCGTGCATGTTCCCCGATTTGCGTTGCGTCCACGGGTACTTCGCGCCATTCGATGGTCGAACAGTCTAATTCATCTGCCATGCGTTCCATCCGTTTTATTTTTTCCTGTAGCCGATCGTCTGATGGCTGAAAAAAAACCATTCCGACAGCGTAACGACCAGGTGACGGAAGGTTCATCGTTTGCGTGAAAAGTTCATGTGGGATTTCAGTCATAATACCCGCACCATCACCGGCATCGATAACACCTTGCCCTCCTCGGTGCTCTAATTTACATAGCATCGAAAGTGATTTACGGACAATCTCATGTTTTTTTAGTCCGTTTAAATTGACGTATAATCCAATCCCGCACGCGTCTTTCTCAAATCTTGAGTCATACAGTCCAACTCGACTCATATCATCGACCCCTTTCACTCACAGTTTCATAATTAACATTTTGTTCTAAATATTCTGAAAAATCAAGTGGACTGTATGTATTTTTGCATAATAGGAATTGGAACTGTTACGATTGAAAGCGTATACATAGCTGATATCAATAGGTTTTACTGTTTTAGTTATGTTAGATAAAGAATAAATATCCATAAATATTATTTATTTATAGGTTCTCAAGAACGTAAAAAGGACATCTGTTAAGATATCCTTTTCTAACTTAATGTTCTACTGTTTTACGTGGATGATGTAGAAACGATTTCGGACGCTTCCACAAGATCAAACCGATATATCCAATCGCGAGCAGTGCTAGCGCACTGACGATGACGACATACAGTGTCCCTTCTTCGATTCTTGCGAAAATACCGATATATGCCCAAACGAATACGAGTGGATAGATGAAATCGTGATGCCACCACATGAAGAGTAGAGCTAATACAACACCGACCATCAGCATGAGCGATGTCCATGCAAGTTCATCAAGACCTAATAAAGAAGTGATCTGTTCTGTCTTCATCACGACGAACGTATTGACAATCGTTGCGACCGACACCCAACCGATATAGATTGAGAACGGGAAACGATCGAGCCAACTTGTAGATGTGCGGAATGCAATATAGTATAGCCAGCATAGAGACGCTAAGAATGACACCATGATTACGAGCGAGAGTACGAACCACTCATTCGTAAATGCGAGAAGCCACAATCCGTTCAACACACATGAAATCAGGAATCCTGCTTTCATACGTTCGGCCTGTCGGTTGGCCGTCGTCCCTTTTTTCAATTGTAAGACTAACCAGACAAGTAATGCGACATAGATGACGCCCCAAATGGAGAAGGCGTAACCCGCCGGTTTAAAGTAGATGTCAATCCGGTCTGAAACCGCGGCATTATCCCCGCTCGCAAAATAATTGATGACGACGGTCGCTAGAAAAGCGACCCAGTTGACAATTGGCCATTTTGATAAGTCCATAAGCACGATCTTCTGAATGAAGATCCAACACCTCCTTTTAGCAACATAATAATCATTACCCGCATACATGTGACTCTACACGTAGAAAGGGGCTCGCAAATGCGAGCCCCAGCTTGTTGACAAATAACATGTTCGAACTCGTCCTTCCGGCGCCCACGCTTTCCGCAGGCAATCCCGGAGCCGCATCGCGACTTA